>CAYTJW010000109.1:2936-11406 GCA_964438135.1 uncultured Thermoanaerobaculia bacterium | reverse complement strand
AGACCTTGATGTCGACCGGCGGCTGGTCGAGGGTGCAGTGCAGGCGGCGCTCGTCCAGGCCGACCACCGTGGCGCGGCGGGTCGGCCGCGACCCGGGCGGCCGGGCCAGGTCGGCGCCGAGCAGGCGGTCGAGGACCAGGGCGTTGGTCTCCTTGCTGACCCGGCGCTGCAGCTCGCGGGCGCGGTTGCCGGCGGCGATGACCTGCCGCCGCAGCTCCTCGTCCACCGCGGCCGGCGCGGCCGCGTCGCCGGTCAGGAGCTCGACCGCCTCCTTGTGGGTGAAGACGCCGACGATCTCGCGCATCGGCGCGGAGAAGCGGGCGTACACCTCGCTGCCCACCCCGTGGTGGGGCGCCGCCGCGGCGTCGAAGCGGGACTCCTGGTTGACCAGCAGGGCCTGCCGCTCGAGGGCGCGGGTCAGGCGGCCGGGGCGGCCGGCAGCCGGCAGGCGCCCGAGGTAGTCGGCCAGGGTCTCGTCCGGCCGACGCCACAGCCACCGCTCCGGGTCCAGGCCGAGGCCCGCGACCAGCTCGGCGACCGACCGCTCGAAGGCCGCCAGCTCGGCCTCGCCCGGCGCCGGGTGGACGCGGAAGATCGCCTGCACCTCCTCCGGGCCGGCCGCGGCCAGCCACCGCGCCCCCTCGACGTTGGCCAGCAGCGACAGCTGCTCGTTGTACCGCTCCACCTCCAGCCGCTGGGCGCCGACGGCGACGAACGAGGCGCTCGAGCCGTCCTCGAGGGACACCTCGACCTCGAACCGGCGGAGCTGCAGGGCGTGCCGCTGGCGGGCGAGCCGGAGCCGGCCGACCTCCGCCAGCAGGTCGACCGTCTCCCGCCACGGGGCAGAGCCGAAGCCGCTCCCGGCGGGGTCGTCGTAGTGGCGCTCGACCCGCTCGAACGAGAGCTTGCGCGCGCTCCGCACCCGCGCCCGCCCGAGCCGGGTCTCGACGCAGGCGCCGGACGGGTCGAGGCGCATGGTCAGCACCAGGGCGCGGCGGTCCACGCCCTGGTTGAGGGACACCAGGTCCTCGCACAGCAGCCGCGGCAGCATCGGCACCACCAGCCCCGGCAGGTAGACGCTGGCGCCGCGCTCGAGCGCCGACGAGAACAGGGCCGACCGCGGCCGCACGTAGTGCGAGGCGTCGGCCAGGGCATAGCGGACCAGGTACCCCGCCCCGCCTGCCGACCGCTCGACGTGCACCGCCTGGTCGAGGTCGCGAGCGCCCTTGCCGTCGACGGTCACGAACGGCAGACGGGTGAGGTCCTCGAGCGCCGGGTCGGACACGCCCGGGTCGCGGCGCAGGGCGCGGGCCTCGCGCATCGCCGCTGGCGGGTGGAGCGGGTCCAGCCCGGCCGCGGCCGCGACCCGGTAGACGTCGGCGCGGGCGCTGCCGGCCCGGGCCAGGCACCCGCCCCGGACCACCGCCGCCATGCCCGCGGGGGCGACCACCACCACGTCGCCGGCGGCGAGGTCACCGGTTGGCGGCGCGACCGGCACCCCGGCGCGAGCGGGGTCGAGCAGGGGGCGGGCGAGGAGGCCGCTCCCGTCGGCCGCGAGCTCGGCGACGAAAGGAACGCCCTGACCAGCGCCGCCGCCACGCTCGTCGCTCTCGACCATCGGCCGAGCATAGCAGGCCCGGTGGTGAGCGCGGGACGGCTGCGGTACACTCTTCGGAGGGCTGGAGGTCGGTCGATGCCGGTGACGCTGCTGGTGCTGGTGGGCGCGATCCTGATCGCGGCCCTGGTCACGCTCGTCGGCCACATTTGGCTCATGGTCCTGGCGTTCGTCGACAACAAGCTGATCGGCACCGGTCTCCTCGCCGGCCTCACCGGGGTGCTGGCCTCGGCCTGCCTCGGTCCCCTGGCCTCGCCCCTGATCCTCACCGGCCTGGTGGTCGGCACGGTCTACGCCCTCAAGAACTGGGACCGGACGCGGTTGCCGTTCCTGATGTACGCCGGCGGGGTGGTGGTGCAGGTGGCCTGCGCCGGGCTCATGGTGGCCGTCGCCCCGAGCGCCCTCGCCGACATGCGCAGCCGGCTGCCCGGCCAGGGCGAGGACGTGCCGATGGCGGCGCCGAGCCCGGCCGCCGACCGGCCGCTGGCCACCGCGCCCCCCGCGCCGCCGGCCGCCACCCCCACCTTCTACCTCCCGGCCCCCCTCGCCGACCACACCCCCCTGGCGCGGTCCCGGCCGAGGCTGCCGACCCCCCTGCCCGATGACGACTTCCACCTGACGGTCGACACCGCCCACCAGCGGGTCGGCTGGACCATGAGCGTCACCCTGTCGGACGGCCGCGAGTTCCAGGGCGTCCTGCTGCGGGTCGACGAGAGCTCTCTCCACTTCCAGCGTTTCCTCGGCCGCGGCGAGATGATCTTCCCGGTCGCCAAGAAGGACGTCGTCAAGCTCGAGCTCGAGCAGTGACAGCCGCACGCGGAGCCAGGCCCTGGCTGCGGTCGCCGCAGAGGCGGGGTTCGGAACTACAATGGAGGCTGTGTCGGAGGGAACGCTCTCGACCGGGAGAGGGGACGCGTCGCCGGTGAGCCCGCTCGCGCTGCCGCACGCCGCATCGGGCACCGGCCGCGACGGGGCGCGCTGCGTGCTCGTCCGGGGGGCTCGGGCATGAGCTCCGAGCCGCCCTCGCGCCAGCACGAGCGGCTCCGCCGCTTCCGCACCTCGGTGCAGCGGACCCGGGCCCTCGCCTACCTGCTCGCGACCCTGCTCGCGGTCGCGCTGGTGGCGGCGGGTGTCTGCCGCTACACCTACGGCATGACCCTCCTCCTCGGCGGCGGCGCGGTGCTGACCGCGCTGCTGTTCTGGCTGGCGATGCGGGCCGGGCTGGCCGACGCGCACCCGCGTCTCTACGACGCCGCCTGGCTGCTGACCGACGCCGTCGTCATCTCCTGCGCCGTGGTGGTCACCGGCGGCGCGCGCAGCCCGTGGTTCCTGTGGTACCTGGCCAACGTCTCCGGCGCCGCCTTCGTCCTCGGCTCGACCGGCACCCTGGCCGTCTTCGTCGTCGACTCGGCTCTCTACCTCGCCGCCCTGGCGCGGGTGGGCGACATCACCGGCGTCGACCCGAGCCTGTTCGAGCCGGTGACGCGCATGGTCTTCCTCTACGCCGCCTCGTTCCTGTTCCTGCGCGGCGTGCAGCTGCTCAAGAACCGCCAGGCGGTGATCGAGCGGATGCGGGACGAGGAGATGCGGCGGGTCGAGGAGCTCACCCGCCTGACCACGGCGCTGGACCAGCGCAACCGCGAGATCGCCGAGGCCAGCCTGCGCATCCGCGAGGCGGACCGGCTCAAGAGCCAGTTCCTGGCCAACATGAGCCACGAGCTGCGGACGCCGCTCAACTCCATCATCGGCTTCTCCGACGTCCTCCTGGCACGGCTGCCGGAGAGCTTCCCCGAGAAGCAGCGGAGGTTCCTCGAGAACATCAACGCCTCCGGCCAGCACCTGCTGTCGATCATCAACGACCTCCTCGACCTGTCGAAGATCGAGGCCGGCAAGATGGAGCTGCAGCCGGAGCCGATCACGGTGCTGCCGCTGATCGAGGGGGTCTGCACCATCGTCCGCGGCACGGCCAAGAGCCGCAACATGCGGTTCGAGATCAGCTGCCCCGAGGACCTGCCCCTGCTCGAGGGCGACCCGGTCAAGCTCAAGCAGATCCTGTTCAACCTGATCTCGAACGCGGTCAAGTTCTCCGACGACGGCTCCGCGGTCCAGGTCCTCGCCCGCCCCCTGCCCGCCGCGTCCTCGCCCCTCGGCTGCGACTCGATCCAGCTCGCCGTGGTCGACCAGGGCGTCGGCATCGACCCCCGCAACCACCGCATCATCTTCGAGGAGTTCCGCCAGGTGGACCAGTCCGCGACCCGCGCCCACGGCGGCACCGGTCTCGGCCTGGCCCTCGTCAAGCGGCTGGTCGAGCTGCACCACGGCGTCATCACCGTCGACAGCGCACCCGGCAAGGGCAGCACCTTCACCGTCACCCTGCCGCAGCACTTCTCCGGCGAGGGCGAGCCGCCACGCGACCTGCCGGAGACCCTCGACCTGCCGGCGGAGTCGCGCCGCCGCATCCTGGTGGTCGAGGACGACCCGACCGCCTACGAGTCGATCAGCCGCCACCTCGTCGACGCCGCCTACATCCCGGTCCGCGCCCGCAACAGCGAGGAGGCGCTGCGGCTGGCGCACCAGCTCAACCCGGCCGCGATCACCCTCGACATCATCCTGCCCGGCGCCGACGGGTGGGAGATCCTCCGTCTGCTCAAGGCCGACCCGGCCACCGCCACCATCCCCGTCATCATCGTGTCGATGCTCGACAACCGCGAGCTGGCCCTGACCCTGGGCGCCGACGACTACTTCGTCAAGCCGGTCGACGGCGAGCGCCTGATCTCCCGCCTGACCGCGCTGGTGCCGGCGAGCGCCGCGCGGCGGCGGCGGTTGCTGCTGATCGACGACGACCCCCAGCTGCACGACCTGGTCGAGGCCCGGCTGGGGCCGGTCGGCTACGACGTCGAGCACGCCCTGAGCGGCCGCGAGGGCCTCGAGCTGGCCCGCAGCCAGCGACCCGACCTGATCCTCCTCGACCTCATGATGGAGGGGATGGACGGCTTCGAGGTGGCCGCCCGGCTGCAGTCGGACGCGGCCACCGCCGACGTGCCGGTGGTCGTCCTGACGGCCAAGGCGATCACCCGCGGCGACCGTGAGCGGCTGCGCGGCAAGATCGAGGCGCTGGTCGGCAAGTCCGACATGCCCGGCGGCGGCCTCGTGTCGGTCATCGAAGGGGTACTGTCGAGCACCCACCAGGAGGGACGCCGTGTCTGACTCCCGACTGATCCTGGTCGTCGAGGACAACGAACAGAACCTGGAGCTGGTCGAGTTCCTGCTCGAGGACGCCGGCATGCGCGTCCG
Organism: uncultured Thermoanaerobaculia bacterium; assembly: GCA_964438135.1. Lineage (GTDB taxonomy): Bacteria > Acidobacteriota > Thermoanaerobaculia > Thermoanaerobaculales > Sulfomarinibacteraceae > CAYTJW01. The sequence continues at coordinate 6,497 of CAYTJW010000109.1, read as the reverse complement.
CGTCGCCCAGGATGCGGACGCCGCCCGCGCCCAGCTCGAGGCGGAGGTCCCCGACCTGATCCTGATGGACATGCAGCTGCCGGGGACCGACGGCCTGACCCTGGTCAAGGAGATCCGCAGTCGGCCGAAGCTGGGCACGGTGCCGATCATCGCCCTCACCGCGCACGCCATGCGCGGCGACCGGGAGCGCTTCCTGGCCGGCGGCTGCGACGCCTACATCCCCAAGCCGATCAACGCCGTCACCTTCGTCGACGAGATCTCGGGGGTGCTGGCGATGGTGGCGAGTCGAGCCGGGGCGCCGACGGAAGGACCATGAGCGACTCCCACGCCCCCCTGCACCTCGGCGGCCAGGTGCTGGCCGTCGACGACCAGCCCGAGAACCTCGCCCTGCTCGAGGACGTGCTCACCGAGGAGGGCTTCACGGTCCGCCTCGCCGCCGACGGCCAGCTGGCTCTCGACGAGGTCGAGCGGGAGGCCCCCGACTGCATCGTCCTCGACATCATGATGCCGCGCCTCGACGGCTTCAGCGTCTGCGACAATCTCAAGCACCGGCGCGACACCCACTTCATCCCGATCGTCATGCTGACCGCCCTGTCCGGGGTGGAGGACAAGGTCCGCGCCTACGAGCTCGGCGCCGACGACTTCCTCAACAAGCCGGTCAACCTCCACGAGCTGGTGGCGCGGGTCCGGTCGATGATCAAGATCAAGCGCCTGCGCGACGAGCTCGACACCTCGGAGAACATCATCGTCTCCATGGTCGAGGCGCTGGAGAGCAAGGACCCGCGAGCCGCCGGCCACTCGCAGCGGGTGGCCACCATCGCCGTCCAGGTGGGGCGGGCGGTCGGCCTGTCCGACGAGGTCGTCGAGATCCTGGCCAAGGGCGCCATCCTCCACGACATCGGCAAGATCGGCCTGCCGGTCGCCCTGCTCGAGGCGCCGGAGGCGCTCGCGCCCGAGGACCAGGAGGAGTACCAGCGCCACACCATCCTCGGCGAGCGCATCCTGTCGCCGTTCCTGTCCTTCTCGCGGGTCCGCGCCCTGGTGCGCCACCACCACGAGCGGCTCGACGGCAGCGGCTACCCGGACAGGCTGTGCGGGGTCGAGCTCGACCTCGAGACCGAGATCCTGTCCCTCGCCAACCTCTACGACCAGCTGTCGACTCACGGCGGCACCCACCAGGCCGCCGCCGGCGAGCTCCGTGCCCTGGCTGCCGCGGGCGCCTACCACCCCGACCTGGTCGAGCACGTCCTGACCGTGGCCCCGAGCCTGGCCGGCGCCGACTCGGGACGCTGGCACGACCTGCTGCCCCTGCCGGGCACGATCGGCTCCGGCCGCATCCTGGTCGGCTGCGGCTCGGCCACCATCAGCGAGTTCCTGGAGCGGATCCTGACCGGCGAGGGTCACGACGTGCTGTGCGCCGGCACCGAGGCCGACCTCCTGGCCGCCATCGACACCGCCAAGCCGGACCTGGTCCTGCTCGACGTCCACCTGCCCGGCCGCGGCGGCATCGAGCTCTCGCGCGAGATCAAGTCGAGCCGGGAGACCGAGTTCCTGCCGGTCGTCCTGGTCACCGCCCAGCACGACCTGGACGCCCGCTTCCGCGGCACCAGGGTCGGCGCGGACGACTTCCTGTTCCTGCCGATCAACCGCCTGGAGCTGGTCGCCCGGGTCAAGTCCCTGCTCCGTCTCCGCATGTACTTCAAGGACCTCGAGGAGCACCACAGCGTCATCCTCTCCCTGGCCTCGGCGCTGGAGGCGAAGGACCCGTACACCCGCGGCCACTCCGAGCGCGTCGGCGTGCTCGCCGCCCAGCTCGGGCGAGCCATCGGCCTGTCCGAGCCGGAGTGCGACATCCTCCGCATCGCCGGCCAGCTGCACGACATCGGCAAGATCGGCATGCCGGAGGCCGTGCTCAACAAGGCCGGCCGGCTCGACGACGACGAGTTCCGCACGGTCATGGAGCACCCCCTGCTGGGCGAGCGGATCTGCCGGCCGTTGCGGACCATGCAGGCCGTGCTGCCGCTCGTCCGCCACCACCACGAGCGCTTCGACGGCTCCGGCTACCCGGACCGCCTGCGGGGCGGCGACATGCCGCTCGGGGCCCGCATCCTCGGCCTCGCCGACGCCTACGACGCCCTCACCTCGGCCCGCTCCTACCGACGCAACTTCTCGCCGGCCCAGGCCCTGGAGCTGCTGGCGCAGGAGACGGAGCAGGGCCGCTGGGACCCCCGCGTCTTCGCCGCCCTGGCGGCGCTGGTGCGGCGGGCCTGAGGTGGCGCGACAGCGGGCCGGAGGGGGTCGGGCGCTCTCCAGGCCGCTTCTCGCCCTCCTCCTGCTCGTCCCCGCCCCCAGCCTCGGCGTCGTCGCCGGCCTGGTCCTGTGGCCGGGCGGCGCCGGTCGCTTCCTGTTCGCCGCGGCCAAGGTGTGGGTCGTCGCCCTGCCGCTGCTGTGGCGCCTGGCGGTCGACCACGCCCCGCTCTCCTGGTCCCCTCCCCGGCGGGGCGGGCTCGGGGTCGGCGCGGCCATCGGCGCGGTCAGCGGCGCCGCCATCCTGCTGGCATTCCTCCTGCTCCGGTCGCGGCTTGACCCGGGTGCGCTGCGCGCCACCGCCGACGCCATGGGGATCTCGGCCCCGGGCGCCTACCTCGCCGGGGCCGCCACCTGGGTCCTGGTCAACGCGCTCATGGAGGAGTACGTCTGGCGTTGGTTCGTCTTCTCCCAGCTGGAACGGCTGACCACCCCGGCGGCGGCCGCGGCGGGCTCGGCGGCGGCCTTCACCCTCCACCACGTTGTCGCGCTCCAGGCTTACCTCGGCTGGGGGCTGGTCGCGCTCGCCTCGACCGGGGTCTTCCTCGGCGGCCTCTGCTGGTCCCTCTGCTACGCTCGCTACCGGTCGATCTGGCCCGGCTGGGTCGCCCACGTGCTGGCGGACGTGGCCGTCTTCGCGGTCGGCTGGATGCTGCTGTTCGGCTGAGCCCCGCCGGGCCCCGCGGCCGTCGAGTAGAATGGGCCCGGCCCCGCCCGCCGTCCGGGGCGAGGCCGGTGGAGGCTGGCCGGTGCAACCCCTCAAGCAGGCCCGCGAGGACACCCGGGTCCGGATCTACACCCCGGAGTACCGCATTTACGGCCACATGCACCTGGTGCCGGGGCGCTCGACCGCCGAGCTCCTCAACCTGGAGCAGCGAGAGGTGGTGCCGATCACCCAGGTGCAGCTGTTCACCCCCGGCTGGGTGCACCCGCCGCAGGAGAGCGAGCTGCGCGGCCGGGTCCAGTTCATGGGCCTGAACCGCGACCGCATCCTGTGGGTCCTCGGCGGCCGCCAGACCGTGCTCAAGGGCGCCACCTTCAAGGAGGCGCGCCTGTCCCTGGTGTTCCCCGGTCTGCTCCTCAGCGGTGACGCCCAGATCCCCTCCGGTGCACGGATCACCGACTTCCTCTACTCCTCCCGTCAGTTCGGCTGCATGACCAACGTCAGCCTCTGCCCGCTGGAGGAGGACCGGCCGCTGACCGAGGTGGTGGCGAGGTCGCGCTTCGAGTTCGTGACGGTCAACTTCCGCCAGG
>CAYTJW010000109.1:0-2836 GCA_964438135.1 uncultured Thermoanaerobaculia bacterium | reverse complement strand
TCGGCGAGAGGTGCTCACCAGTAGGTCGTGGTGACCGTCACCGCGCCCTCCACCCGGGCGCAGCAGGCCAGGCGCTCCCCTGGGTCGGCAGCGATCCGGGCCAGCTCGGCGCACTCGGCCGCCCCGACCGGGCTCAGGCGGTCGTGGCCGTCGAGCACGACCACCCGGCACCGCCCGCACAGCCCCTCGCCGCGGCAGGAGTGGGCGATGGGCAGGCCGGCGCGGACGACCGCTGCCAGCAGCGTGGTCCCGACCGCGACCACCGCCGCCCGCCCGGACGGCTCGCAACGGAGCGAGGCCGCCGCCAGCATCTAGGCGAGGTGGCGCCGGCGGGCGGCTGCCTCGAGCTCGGCGCGGAAGTCGGGGTGGGCGATGGCGATCAGCGCCCGCGCACGCTCGCGCAGGCTGCGGCCCCAGAGGTCGGCGATGCCGTGCTCGGTGACGACGAAGTGGACGTCGGCGCGGGTCGTCACGACGCCGGAGCCGGCCTGCAGGGTGTCGACGATGCGCGACACGGTCCCGCCCCGCGCGGTGGAGGGGAGGGCGATGATGGGGACGCCGTCCTTGGCGTGGGCCGCGCCGCGGATGAAGTCGAGCTGGCCGCCGAAGCCGGAGTAGATCGAGGTGCCGATCGAGTCAGCGCAGACCTGGCCGGTGAGGTCGACGCCGAGGGCCGAGTTGACGGCCACCATGCGCTCGTTCTGGGCCACGACGAAGGGGTCGTTGACGTACTCGTTGGGGTGGAACTCCATGAACGGGTTGTTGTCCATGAAGGCGAAGGCACGGCGGGTGCCGAGCACGAACGAGGCGACGATCTTGCCCCGGTGCAGGGTCTTGCGCTCGTTGGTCACGACCCCGGCCTCGAACAGGTCGACCAGGCCGTCGGAGAACAGCTCGGTGTGGACGCCGAGGTGCCGCCTGTCCCTGAGGGACTGCAGCACCGCGTTCGGGATCTCGCCGATGCCCATCTGCATGGTGGCGCCGTCCGGGATCAGGGAGGCGATGCTCTCGCCGATCCGGCGCGCCTCGTCCGACACCTCGGCCGGGACCGGCAGCTCGGCCACCGGCTCGTCGACCTCGACCACCCGGGTCAGCTTGGACACGTGCACGAAGCTGTCGCCGAGGGCGCGCGGCATCTGCTGGTTGACCAGCGCCACCACCGCCCGGGCGCGCTCGACCGCCGCCTTGGTGGCGTCGACGCCGACCCCGAAGGAGCAGAACCCGTGCTCGTCGGGGGGCGACAGGTGGACCAGGGCGACGTCGACCGGCATGCGGCCGCTGGTGATCAGCCGCGGCACCTCGTGCAGGTGGATCGGCACGAAGTCGGCCCGACCGGCGTTGACCGCCTCGCGGACGTTGGCGCCGGTGAAGAGGGCCCGGTGGCGGAAGTGGGGCTCCATGCCGGGCGCCGCGTAGGGCGCCTCGTTCAGGGTCAGGATGTGCGCCACCTCGACCGCCTCGAGCTCGTCCGCCCGGGCGACCATGGCCGCGATCAGGCGCGTGGGCGTGCAGCAGCCGGGGTGCACCCACACCCGGTCACCGGAGCGGATCAGCCCGACCGCCTCCTCGGCGGAGGTCACGCGGCGGCGATAGGTCTCGTGCCAGCTCATCGCCCCTCCTCAGCCGACGACCGCGCGGTACGGGACGCCGAAGACCCCCGCCAGGCTCTCGCGCGCGCAGTGACCGTTCCAGGTGTAGGCGCCGCGGCGGAGCGCCGAGCTGGCGGCACAGGCCCGCTCGAACCCCGCGTCGGCGATCGGCTCGAGGAAGGGCAGGATGGCGTTGGTCAGGGCCCTGGTCGAGGTGCGCGAGGCGGTCGACGGCAGGTTGGGGACGCAGAAGTGGGTGATCTCGTCGACCACGTAGGTCGGGTCGGAGAAGTCGGTCGGGCGCGAGGTCTCGCAGCAGCCGCCCTGGTCGATCGACAGGTCCATGATCACCGAGCGGGGCTTCATCAGCTTGAGCATGTCGCGGGCCACGAGCACCGGGCTGCGCTCGCCGTGCACCGCCACGGCGCACACCACCAGGTCGGCGAAGCCGAGCGCCTTCTCGACGTTGCGGCGCGTCGAGACCATGGTCGGCAGGTCGCGGCCGACCCGCTCGGAGAGCCGCCGCAGGGCGCCGATGTCGCGGTCGAGCACGACCACGTGGGCGCCGATGCCGCTCGCGACCGCCGCCACCTCGCGGCCGAGGTGGCCGGCGCCCAGGACCACGAGCGACGCCGGCGGGACCCCGGGCGCGCCGGCGACGAGCAGGCCCTTGCCGCCGAACTCGTTCAGCAGCAGACCGGCGCCGACGATCACCGCCAGCCGGCCGGCGATCTCGCTCATCGCCTCCAGCACCGGCGCCGAGCCCTCGTCGTCCTCGATCACCTCCCAGCCGACCGAGGTCACCTGCCGCTCGAGCAGGGCGACGAAGGCCTCCCGCGGGGCGAGGGCGAGGTGCCAGGGGGCGATCACCACCTGGCCCGGCTGGAAGCGCTCGTAGTCGGCCCGCGGCGGCGGCGAGACCCGCAGCACGACCCGCGACCGCAGCAGCACCTCGTCCTCGGAGTACGAGACCGTGGCGCCGACCTGCCGGTAGGCCTCGTCGTCGAAGCCTGCCCCGGCGCCGGCGCCGCTCTCGACGTAGACCCGGTGCCCCTTGTCGACGAGGACCCTGCAACCGCCGGGGGTGAGCCCCACCCGGTGCTCGAATGGCCGCCGATCCTTGACCAGGCCGATGTCCATGGGGTTCCTCCCCTCGGGGTGATTTCACCACAGGCGTCGCCGTGCGGCAACGAACGCCGGCAGGGCCCCGGGCCGAGGCGCCTCGAGGGTCAGCGCCGGCGCCCGCG
>CAYTJW010000108.1:0-11437 GCA_964438135.1 uncultured Thermoanaerobaculia bacterium | reverse complement strand
CGTCCCGCCGCGTCACCGGCACCACCTCGACGCCGGCCGCGGCCAGGGCGGCCGCCAACCTCTGGCCGACCTCCCCGAGGCCGATCACCAGGGCTCGCTCGAGCTCCTCTGCCACGGGGTGCTCCGCTCTCCGGTCGGCGAGACGACGGCCGCGGCCGGCCACGCGTCGCCGGTCGAGCCCGTCACTCGGCCTGCGGGCCGCCGTCGTGGCTGCCGCCGGCGGTGTCCCGCTCGTCGGTCTCCAGGGCCGCCAGGGAGGACTCGAGCGCCTCGAGCCGCTCGCGCAGCCGGCTCATCTCCTCGCGCGCGCGGCGGACCGGGCCGATCCGGTCGATCGACGCCCGCACCAGGCGGTCCATGCTGGTCTGCAGCTGCTCGACGCCGTTGCTGACCGCCTGCTCGCCGGCCCGGATCAGCTCGTGCAGGAGCTCGTTCGGGATCATGGAGCGGCCGCGGCGCCCCTCCTCGGAGATGATCTGCGTCAGCGTCTGGGCGGTGACGTCCTCGGATGTCCGGTTGTCGACGACCTTGATCTCCTGGCCCAGCCGGATCCAGCCGGCGAGCTCCTCGAGCGAAACGTACCGGCTCTCCTCGGTGTCGTAGAGCTTGCGGCTGCCGTAACGCTTGATGAGTCGGATCATGGTGCGCCTCCAGGGTGTCCTGCAGTCCAGTGCGAAGTTACCGCAGTGCGGCATGCCTGTCAAGGGAAGGGGTTCCGGCCGGGGACCCGTCCGCCGCGTGCAAAGCCACTGGCGGGATGCAGATCAGCCGGCCGGGGGCGGCTCCGGTGGCGGGCTCCGGCGGCGCCCGGCAGGGTCGGGCGGGGTTTGCCGCAATGCGGCGCGAGGTGCGCCGAGCGGCCCTCAGCGGTCGCAGAGCAGGGGCCCGATGCCCGGCACCGGCACGTCCTCCCACGGCGCCGGCTCCGTCACCCGCCGCACCTCGCTCGAGGCCAGGGCCGAGCGCAGCAGCTCGGCGAGGGGCAGGCGCGCCTCCTCGGCCTCCAGCTCGGCCGCGGTCGAGCGCGTCGCCGGGTGCTCGGGGACGTGGTACGAGCAGCAGTCGAAGTGCGGCCGGGTGGAGATGGGGAGGGTGCCGGCCCGGGCGGCGACGGCGATGATCTCCCGCTTGTCGAGGCCGATCAGCGGTCGCAGCAGCGGCAGGTCCGACACCTCCTCCACGGCGGCCAGGTTGTGCACGGTCTGCGACGCGACCTGGCCGAGCGACTCGCCGGTCACCAGGGCCTGGGCGGAGAAGCGACGGGCGAAGCGGCGGGCGAGGCGGAGCATGGCCCGGCGGTACAGCAGCACGCGCAGCTCCGGTTGGCAGCGGGCGACGACCTGCTCCTGAATCTCGAGCAGGGGCACCAGGGCGAGGCGGGCCGGCCCCTGGAAGCGGCCCAGGTGGCGCACGAGGTCGACCGCCTTCTCCAGGCTGGCGGGGTCGGTGCGTGGGACGGAGTGGAAGTGGACGAAGTCGAGCCGCATGCCGCGCTTCATCATCAGCAGCGCGGCCACCGGCGAGTCGATGCCGCCCGACAGCAGGCAGGTGGCGCGGCCGCTCACCCCGACCGGCAGGCCCCCCGGCCCCTCGACGCGGCGCAGCCACAGCCAGAAGCCGTGCTCGTCGAGCAGCAGGTGGACGGTCAGCTGCGGCGAGCGGAGGTCGACCTGCCAGCCCCGCAGGTCCTGCAGGTGGCCGCCCACCTCGCCCTCGATTTCGGGCGAGGTCATCGGGAAGGACTTGTCCGAGCGGGTGCAGCGCACGGCGAAGGAGGCGGGAGAGAGGCCCTCGGTGGCGCGCCGCGCCGCCTCCTGCGCTTCCGCCACCGTCCGCCCGGCGTGCTCGACCGGCATGATCGCGCCGAGCCCGAAGACCGTGCCGAGGCGGCGCGCGACCTCCAGGAACGGCGTCGGCTCGGCCAGCACCACCATGACCCGCCACGACGGCCGGTGCACCGCCACCACCGGCAGGTCGGCCAGGGCGCGGCGGACGTTGGCCGTGAGCCGGCCCTCGAACCAGCGCCGGTTGTCGCCCTTGAGGCTGATCTCGCAGGTGGTGGCGAGGACCCGGGTGACCATGTCCACGGTCGGCTGCCTTCCTCGCCCGTCGCTCAGGGCACGTAGCGGATGGGCTCGGGCATGAAGCAGAGGACGAAGACCAGCACTGCCAGCCAGCCCACCACCCGGCGGCGGCGGTCGAGCGGCACGTGCTCGTCCATCACCCGAGGGTGGTACAGGCCGAGCAGGAGCGCGATCAGCGCCCACACCAGCCAGCCCCACCACAGCAGGCCGGCGGCAAGCAGGAGCGCCAGCAGGGGGATGACGACCCGGCGGTGGCGGGCGCCGAGCAGGGCGTAGGTGACGTGGCCGCCGTCGAGCTGGGCGAAGGGCAGCAGGTTGAGCAGGGTGACGAGCAGGCCGCCCCACGCGGCGAGGCCGGTGGGGTGGAGGAAGACCGTGCTCCCGGCCGCCAGGTCGGGGTGGCAGAGGCGTTCGAGCAGGGCGTAGGCGAGCGGCTCGCCCAGCTCGTAGTAGCCGCCCGGCGTCGGCGCGGCGGCGGGCCGCACCTCGGACAGGGCGACGCCCGCGACCAGGAACGGCAGCAGGGCGACGAAGCCCGCCAGCGGCCCGGCTGCCCCCACGTCGAGCAGCTGCCGGCGCGACAGGATCGGCTGCTTGATGCGAATGACCGCGCCGAGGGTGCCGAACCCGGCCGGGAAGGGGATGAAAAACGGCGGGGTGGCGAGGAGGCCGTGCCGCCGGCAGGCGAGGTAGTGGCCCGCCTCGTGACTGGCGAGGATCATCAGCAGCGGCAGCGAGAACTTCAGGCCCTCGAGCAGCACAACCGGGTCGACCGGCCAGCGCCACGGCGGCAGCAGGAGAATCCGCTCGGCCGCCCGCTCGGAGAAGACGGCGCCGCAGCAGGTCGTGGTCGCCAGGGTGAGGGCGAGCAGCAGGCCGTGCAGCCACCAGCGGGGCCGGTAGGGGGGCGCAGACGACGAGACCCCGGCGGGGAGACCGCCGGGGTCGGTCCACGTCTGGTAGGGCTGGCCCACGCGGTCAGCTCATGTTGCGCAGGGCTTTCCCGGGCTTGAAGCGGATGGTCTTGCCGGGCGGGATCTCGACCTCGCGGCCGGTCTTGGGGTTGCGGCCGATGCCCCGCTTGCGGTCCTTCACCTGGAAGACGCCGAAGCCGCGCAGCTCGATGCGGTCGCCGCGGAGGAGAGCGTCCTTCATGCCCTCGAACAGCGCGTTCACCGCCTCGGTCGCCTTGGGCTTGGGGAGGTCCGCCGCCTCCATCACCTTGTCCACCAGATCCGACTTGATCATCCCCTCCTCCTTCCTCGTACAGGTCGCCGACCATACCGGGAAGCCTCACCCCTGTCAAGGCTTAGCTGCGGGGAGCGGCTTCGCCGGCGGCGGAGGCGTGGAGCCGCCCGCGGGCGAGGGCGCGTCGACGGGCGGAGAGAGCCGCCGGGGTGGGCGGGGACGTCAGTCGCCGATGACCTTGACGAGGACCCGCTTCGGCCGGCGCCCGTCCCACTCCCCGTAGAAGACCTGCTCCCAGGGGCCGAAGTCGAGGCGGCCGCGGGTGACGGCGACCACCACCTCGCGGCCCATGACCTGGCGCTTGTGGTGGGCGTCGCCGTTGTCCTCGCCGGTGCGGTTGTGCTCGTAGGCCTCGGGCGAGGGGTCGAACGGCGCCAGCCTCTCCAGCCAGCGGCGGAAGTCGCGGTGCAGGCCGGGCTCGTCGTCGTTGACGAACACCGAGGCGGTGATGTGCATGGCGTTGACCAGGCACAGCCCCTCCTGGACGCCGGACTGCCGCACCACCCGCTCCACCTCGGGGGTGATGTTGACGAAGCCCACCCGGTCGGGGACGTTCATGGTGAGGTACTCGGTGGTCGATCGCATGGAGTCTCCAGCGGTCAGCTCTCAGCGATCAGCGTTCAGCTTCCAGCTCCCCCTCCCGGGCCGCGCCCCCCTGGAGGGTGGTCGGGGGGAGCTGACGGCTGATGGCTGACAGCCGAAAGCTCATCTCCGCCTCGTCTTCGCCGCGACGTACCGCGCCATAGCCTTCACCGCCCGGTCGGCGGTGCGGAACACCGGCACGCCGCCGGCCTCGAGCCGGTCGGCGAGGGGGTCGAACCAGATGCCGGAGTCGACCACCGCCACCACCGGCTTGGACTGGGCGGCGGCGACCTGCGGCAGCAGGTTGGCCACCGAGCCGGGGCTGGCGATCGACTCGGTCGGGGTGCGGCCCGCGGGCAGGGTCTGCATGGCCGGCGTCAGCGGCACGACCCCGGCCACGACCACGTCGACCGCGCGGTCCTCGAGCAGGCAGGAGACGAGGTCGGCGAAGGCGGCGTCGCTCGCCATGGGCGTGACGTCGAGGGGGTTCTTGGCGTCGACCAGGCTGTCCAGACGGTGGCGGGCCAGGGTCTCCTCGAGCCGCGCCGTGGTGTCGACCGCGAAGCGGACCAGGCGCAGCTCGGCCCCGTCCGAGCGGATCGAGTCCGCCATGCCGACCGACTCGAAGCCGGCGTTGGAGACCGCGGCGAGGCCGTTGCCGCCGATGGTCTTGCCGCGCAGCCTCGACGACAGGCGGAGGAGGTCGCCGAACTCGTTGAAGTCGGCCGCGACCAGGGCGCCGGCCTCGCGCAGCGCGGCCTCGCACACGGCGTAGTCCCCCGCCACCGAGGCGGTGTGGCCGGCGGTGGCGGAGCGCCCCTCGCTGGTGCGGCCCGCCTTGTAGAAGACCACGTCCTTGCCGGCCTCCACCGCGGCCCGGACCGCGGCGGCGAAGGCCAGCCCGTCGCCGCGCTGGAAGCCCTCCATGTAGGCGGCGATGACCTCGACCCCGGGGTCGTCGGCGATGAAGCGGAGGTAGTCCGAGGCGGTGAGGTCGACCTGGTTGCCGATCGACAGGGCGTAGGCCGGGTCGAGCCACGGCATGCGGCTCAGGTTGGTGATGATGAAGGCCCCGGACTGGGACAGGAAGGCGAGGTTGCGCGGCCGCTCGCCGCGCGACTTGCCGAGCTTGCTCTCGGGGATGAAGATGGTGTCGTAGCGGCCGGGCTGGGAGACCACGCCGAGCGAGTTGCCGCCCAAGAAGACCGGCCCGCCGTCGCCGCGGCGGTGGGCGGCGCGGATCTTCTCTCGCAGCTGGCGCTCGACCTCCTGGCTGCCCTCCTTCTCGCCCAGGCCGCCCGGGATCAGGATCACCGCGTTGGCGCGGTCGTGGTCGACGAGGTCCGAGACCACGCCCGGCACCTGCGCCGCGCCGATGGCGACCACGAACAGGTCGACCTTCTCCGGCAGGTCGGCGATGGTCGGCACGCAGCGGACGCCGTCGACCGAGTCGCTGCCGGGGCGCACGACCCAGGTCCGGTCCCGCTCGAACCCGGCGGCGAGCATGTTGTTGAGGATGATCCGGCCCATGTTCATGCCCCTCTCGGACACGCCGACGACGGCGGCCGAGCGCGGCGCGAGGAGGTGGGCGATCTTGGCGATCGGCCGCGGCTCGGGCAGGGGGACCGCGCGGCGGAACGAGCACACCCCGTCCAACGGCGCGATCTTGCCGCCCGACACGGCGAACGGGTTGACCTCCATCTCCACCACGTGGAAGGGGGCGGCGGGGTTGGACTCGGAGAAGTGGTTGGCGAGGTCGACGAAGGACTGGAAGCACTCGGCCAGGGCGGAGTCCTCGACCAGGCGGCGGGAGCCGCGCATGGCGCCGGACAGGCGCTGGTAGCTCAGGGTGCCGCGGAACAGCTCCAGGAACTGGCGGCCGTCGACCACGCCGGTGGGGGCGATGGCGACCGCCGCCCCCGGGCGGGTGGCGCTGGCCAGGATCTCCATCTCCACCCCGCCGAGGCCGGCGGTGATGATGGGGCCGAACTCGGTGGTGGAGCGGATGCCCACGAACAGCTCGGTGGCGAAGCCGGTGGCGTCGGCGGGGACGAACCGGCACAGCAGGATGCCGACCAGGCGCTCCGCCAGGCGCCGGGCCAGGGCGTCGCCCTGGAACCCGGCCAGCCCGTCGGGGAGGTGGCCGCCGTGGCGACCCAGGTAGGCGGCGTACGCCTCCGGCACCTCGCGCAGCATGAGGTCGAAGGCGGCCTCGACGGCGCCGGGCTCGCGGGCGACGATGCGCACGCCGCGCGCCTCGGTCTTGTGGGTGATGTCGGGCGACACCACCTTGAGCACCACCCGCTCGCCCGGGATGCCGGCGAGGTCGGCCGCGGTGGGCCGCGCGCCGGCGGGGATGAGGCGGTTGACCGGCGCGGCCTCGGCGCCGATGCGCTCGAGCAGCTGGTAGCACTCGTGCTCGAAGAGGCTCGAGCGGCCCGCCGCCTCGGCGGCGGCGAAGAGCCCGGTGATGGCCTCGAGGTCGATGGTGGTCATCCTCTGCCTCCCCCGTGACCCCGCCCCGGTCGGGCGGGGGTGCCCAGGAGCCCGCTCAGGCCGGCGCCGCCGGGTGGTCGCAGGCCAGGCTGCCGTCCGCGGCCAGCAGCGCCTCGAGGGCGTCGGGTCGGCTCCTCAGGGCCGCCAGCCAGCCCTCGGCGTGCGCCGGGTCGACGGTCTCCGGGGCGAACTTCTGGCACAGCCTGAGCGCGCCGAGCGCGGGCAGGCCGCCGTCGGCCAGGCGCCGGTACATCAGGCCCGCGGCGCGACCGAGCGCGAACGCCCGGCAGTTGACCTCGACCGTCTTCTCGCCCTTGGCGGCGAACATCGCCCGCACGTGCGCGAGCAGCTCCTCCGCGCTGAAGTCGAGCAGGGGCGAGGCGGCGCCGACCACGGCCATGTTCTGGGCGCGCAGGTTGCCGGCGGCGCGGGCCAGGGCGGCGCTGTCGACCAGCACCGAGCGCTCGAACGCGGCCAGCTCGGCGACCAGCTGCTCGAGCGGCGGATAGTCGGGGATGTTGACGTAGGGCGTGACCGAGGACACCACCCAGCCGGACGGCGCCAGCGAGCGCCAGTAGCGGGTCGCCTCCAGCGGCTCGACGCTGATGATGAGGTCTACCTTGCCGGTCGGCACGAGGTCCGAGTGGATCTCGTGGTCTGAGTAGCGGAGGTGGGACTGGACCGCGCCCCCGCGCTGCGCCATGCCGTGCACCTCGGCCTGCTTGAACTGGTAGCCGGCGGCGAGGGCGGCGTGGTCGACGACGTAGGCGATCGACAGGATGCCCTGGCCGCCGACGCCGGCGAGGATGACGTTCTTCTCCATGGCGGTCTCCCCTCAGCCCTTCTTCTTGAGCGCCTCGAGGCAGGCGCGGCGGGCGACCACGACGCTGGTCCCCGGGTGGGCCAGCTCCTCGCGCAGGACGGCCACGTTCTGCTCGTGGTTGGACGGCGTCGGGTTGATGACCCGCAGGTGCTCGCGGGCCACGCCGGCGCCGAGGATGATGCCGTCGAGGGTGTCGCCGGTGGACATCGAGCGCTGGGTGCCGGTCATGCCGACGGTGTCGTTGTCGAGCACGACCACGGTCAGGGGGACGTTCTGCTGCACGGCCGACAGCAGCGGCGTGATGCCGCCGTGGGCGAAGGTGCTGTCGCCGATGGCGGCCACCGCCGGGGCGTAGCCGGCGTGGGCGGCGCCGGCCGCCATGCCGATCGAGGCGCCCATGGCGACGCAGCTGTGGATGGCCTCGAGCGGCGGCAGGGCGCCGAGGGTGTAGCAGCCGATGTCGGAGAACACCTGCGGCTGGTCGAACGAGGACAGGGCCTCGTTGAGGGCGCGGAAGGTGTCGACGTGCGGGCAGCCCTTGCACAGGGCCGGGGGGCGGTTGGCGACCGCCGCCGCGCCGGGCGAGGCGGTCGGGAGCGGCTCGAGGCCGAGCGCCCGCCGCACCAGGTCCGGGTCGAGCTCCCCGGCCCGCGGCAGCTCGCCCGACATCCGCCCCTCGACCCTCACCCCGGCCAGGCCGAACAGCCCGCGCACGGTGCTCTCGACCAGCGGGTAGCCGTCCTCCAGCACCAGCAGCCGGTCGCAGTGCTCGACCAGCGCCCGGATCTTCGCCACCGGCAGCGGGTACTGGCGGACCGACAGCACCGACCAGTCGTGCCCCGCGCCCAGGTTCTCGCGCAGGTAGTTGTCGGCGATGCCGCAGGCGATGACGCCGCGCCGGCCGCGCAGCTCGAGCTCGTTGTGGGCGCTCTCCTCGGCCAGGCGCAGCAGCTCGGGCTGGAGGTCGGTGAGGTGGCGGTACTGGGCGCGGGCGTTGCCCGGCAGCAGCGTCCAGCGGCGGGCCTCGCGGGCTGGCTGGAGCGGGTTCTGCGGCCGGGCGGCGCGGGTGCGCACCGCGGCGCGGCTGTGCGCCAGCCGGGTGACCAGGCGCACCATCACCGGCAGGGCGAGGCGCTCCGACAGGTCGAAGGCCTCGTGCACCACGTCGTAGCACTCCTGCTGGTTGCGCGGCTCGAGGCAGGGGATGAGGGCGAACTGGGCGTAGTAGCGGCTGTCCTGCTCGTTCTGGCTGGAGTGCATGCCGGGGTCGTCGGCGACCGCCAGCACCAGGCCGCCGTTGGTGCCGGTGACGGCCGAGTTCATGAAGGCGTCGGCGGCGACGTTGAGGCCGACGTGCTTCATGCACACCAGGGCCCGCTTGCCCGCCCAGCACATGCCGAGCGCCTCCTCGTAGGCCACCTTCTCGTTGGTGCTCCAGAAGGCGTGCACGTCGCCGGACCCCTGGGTGCGGCGCTCGACGAACTCGAAGATCTCGGTGGACGGCGTGCCGGGGTAGGCGTAGACCCCCGACAGGCCGGCGTGGATCGCCCCGAGGCCGATCGCCTCGTCGCCGAGAAGGACCTCGCTGCTCATCCTGCCTCCCTTGCCGACGTCGACGTGGTCGCGCGCACGAGTCGGCAGTATAGCCATCCCACCCACCCCCCGCCACCGCCTCAGCCTTTCCCCGTACCCGTACCCGTACCCGTACCCGTACCCGTACCCGATGCCCGCGCCCGCTGCCCGTCGCCGCCCGCTTCGGACCGAATCCAGCCGGAGCGGCCCCCGTATCATGGCCTGGGGGGAGGGGCCATGCCGTCATCGCTCCGCGGCGCGTTGCTGCTCGTGCTCGGTCTCGGCCTGGCGTGGCCGGCTCAGACCGACCCCGGGCGCTCCGCCCTGTGGGGCCGGGTCGAGCCCGGCCCGTGGCCGGTCGGCTTCGAGTCGCGCCTGGCGCACGACCGGTCGCGGGCGTTCCGGGCCAAGCGGGACCTCGACGGCCGGCTGCGGCCGGGGGAGCGGCACCGGCCGCTCCAGGTCAGCGTCTGGTACCCGGCGGACCCCTCCCGGCCGGGCGAGCCGATGACCTTCGGCGACTACGTCGCCCTGGCCGTGGCCGAGCTCGAGGAGGTCCCGGCGGGCTCGCCCGCGCGCGACGCCCAGCGCCAGCGCTTCGTCGCCCAGCGGCAGGCGAACGGGGCCCGGCCGCGCGACGTGGAGCGCGTGCTCGAGGAGCGCGCCGCCGCCGGCCGGGGCGCGTCGCCGGCGCCAGGCCCGTTCCCGCTGGTGCTGCTCGGCCAGGGCTTCGGTGGCTCGGCGTGGCACAACTTCCTGCTCGCCGAGGTGCTGGCCAGCCACGGCTACGTGGTGGCGACCAGCCCGTCGTTCGGCCCGACCTCGCGGGCCATGGTCGGCGGCTGGGTCGGCCTCGACACCCAGCGCCAGGACCTCGAGTGGCTCCTCGGCCGGCTGCTGGAGCGACCCGAGGTCGACCGCGACCGCCTGGCCGTGGCCGGCTTCAGCTTCGGCGGCGCGGCGGCGCTGATGCTCGCCTGCCGCAACCCGGAGGTGGACGCGGTGGTGAGCCTCGACGGCTCCGACGGCTTCGCCGACGTCGTGCCCCTGATCCGCCGCTGGCCGCACTTCGCGCCGCAGCGGTTCACCGCCGCCTACCTCCGCCTGGGCCAGGCCGCCAGCCCGGACCTCGACCTGGGGCTGGTCGAGTCGCTGCGCTACTCGCCTCGCGTCGTGCTCGGCTTTCCGCGGCTGCGGCACACCGACTTCAGCTCGGGCGGCATGCTCGCCGCCCTCGCGCCCGGCTTCGACGGCGAGCCGCTCGGCGACACCGCCCTCGGCGCCGAGCTGGTGGTGACCGCGTGCCGCCACTTCCTCGACGCCCACGTCAAGGGCGACGCCGCGGCCGGGGAGCGCCTGCTCGCCCTCGGCCGCAGCCCGGTCGTCCCGGCCGGCTTCGTCACGGTGCGCTCCCTCGCCGCCCTGCCACCCCCCCCGGCCGAGGAGCTGGTGGTGGAGCGGGTCCTGGCCGGCGGCACCGACGACGCGCTGGCGCGGGTCAGGGCCGCCCGCGCCCGCGACCCCGAGCTGGTGCCGTTCGCCGAGGAGACCATGAACCGGGTCGGCTACCAGCTCCTCGGCGCCGGCCGTCTCGACGAGGCCGTGGCGGTGCTCGCCCTGGTGGTCGAGGTCTTCCCCGGCTCGGCCAACGCCCACGACAGCCTGGGCGAGGCCTACGCCGCCGCCGGCGCCAGGGAGCTGGCGACCCGCGCCCTGCGCCGCTCGCTCGAGCTCGACCCGGCCAACGACCACGCCCGGCGCCTGCTCGGTCGGTTGCAGGGGGAGTGAGGCACGCCCGTTCCGCTGCCGGTCAGTGGCTCTGCTGCCCTGCCTCGACCCGCCCGGACGCCAGCGGCCGGCCCAGCACGACGCCGTGCCAGCCGGCCACGACCTCGACCTGCCCGACCTCGAGCACGGAGGTGAGGGTGCGGGTCGTGGCGGGCGGCTCGAGGGTGAAGTCGCGACCGTCCCGGCTCGACAGCACCACGCCGTGGTCGCCGACCACCCGCACCTCGAGGCCGACCCCGGCCACGTCGCGCAGCGCGGCCGTGATGCCGGTCGGCCGTTGCTCCCAGGAGGAGCCGTCGCGGCTGGTCAGCAGCGTGCCGCCGAGGCCGACGGCGACCAGGCCGAAGCGGGTGGCGCCCACCGCCAGCAGGTCGGCGGGGGTGGCCGCGTCGTGCCGTTCCCAGGTCGTGCCGTCGGGGCTGGTGAGGACCAGGCCGCCGTCGCCGACCACGACCAGCTGGTGGCCGTCGTGCGCCGCTGCCCGCAGAGTGCGCGTGGTGGGGGTGGCGGAGCCCCGCCACTCGCGCCCGTCAGGGCTGGTGGCCACGACCCCGTTCGAGCCGACCAGGACGAAGGCCGCGCCGGTCCAGGTCACGTCGGCGAGGCCGGACGGTCTCGGCAGCTGCGCCATGACCGCCTGCCAGTCGAGGCCGTCATCGCTGACCAGGACGGTCGACTGGCTGCCGACCGCCACCAGCCTCCCGGCGCCGGCGGCGATCGCGGACAGAGGGCGGTCGACCGGCGGCACGACCTCGGTCCAGCGGCCCCCCGGGTCGGCGACCAGGATGCCGCTGCGGGGGCCGGACCAGCTGTCGCCGCCGACCGCCACCAGGCGCTCGCCGAG
>CAYTJW010000107.1:0-11496 GCA_964438135.1 uncultured Thermoanaerobaculia bacterium | reverse complement strand
CGAGCGCGGTGGCCGCGGTCTCGCTGGCGCGGCACGTGCTCGCCGGGGGCGTGGCCCAGCACCGCGTCGGGGGGTGGGGGGCGCCGCTCGGGGTCGAGCTGCGGGCCGACGGCGTGGCGGCGTTCATGCTCCTCGTCGCCGCGGTCATCGGCTCGGCCGTGACGCTGTACGGCCAGCGGTACTTCCTGCCCTCGGCCTGCGGTGAGAAGCACCACGCCCCCTCCACCGAGCGGTGGTTCTGGCCCCTCTGGCTGCTGGCGTGGACGGCCCTCAACGCCCTGTTCCTCTCGGCGGACATCTTCAACCTCTACGTCACCCTCGAGCTGCTCGGCTTCGCCGCCGCCACCCTGGTGGCGCTGTCCGGCGGGCGGGCCGCCACCGCCGCGGCGCTCCGCTACTTCCTGGTCGGGCTGGCGGCCTCGCTGCTCTACCTCATGGGGGTGGCGATCGCCTACGCCGCGACCGGCACGGTCGACCTCGCCCTGCTCGCGGAGCGGGTCCGGCCGGGCCCGGCGAGCCTGGCCGCGCTCGCCCTCATGACCGTCGGGCTCCTCGCCAAGGGCGCCCTGTTCCCCCTCCACTTCTGGCTGCCGCCGGCGCACGCCAACGCGCCGACGCCGGTGAGCGCGGCGCTGTCCGCGCTGGTCGTGAAGGGGTCGTTCGTGATCCTCGTCCGGCTCTGGTTCGAGGCCTTCCCGGCCGTCGCGGCCGGCGAGGCGGCGCAGGGGCTGGGGGTGCTGGGGACGGCGGCGGTGCTGTGGGGCGGCGTCCAGGCGCTGCGCCAGCCGCGGCTGAAGATGGTGGTGGCGTACTCCACCGTGGCCCAGGTCGGCTACCTCTACCTGCTGTTCCCGTTGGCGCTGCACCAGCCCGCGAGCCGCGGCGCCTGGACCGGGGCGCTGCTGTTCGTCTCCGCCCACGCCCTGGCCAAGACGGCGATGTTCCTCGCCGCCGGGAACATCCTCCACGGCGCCGGGCACGACCGCCTGCGCGACCTCGACGGGCTCACCCACGCCCTGCCGGTCTCCATCGCCGCCTTCGGCCTGGCCGGCGCCAGCCTCGTCGGGCTGCCGCCGAGCGGCGGGTTCGTCGCCAAGTGGCTCCTGCTCGGCGCCGGGCTGTCGCAGGGGCAGTGGTGGTGGGCGCTGGTGCTGGCCTTTGGCACGCTGCTGGGCGCCGCGTACCTGATGCGGGTGCTCACGCACGCCTTCACCCGGGTCGACGAGGACGTGGCGCCGTGCCGTGTCTCGCCCCTCATGGAGTGGACGGCGCTGGCGCTCGCGGGCGCGGCCGTGCTGCTCGGGCTGGGCGCGGGCTGGCCGGCCGAGCTGCTGCAGGTCGGCGCGCCGGTCGGCGGCCCGCTGCTGCCGGGGGGAGGCGGCCCATGACCGGGGGCGGGTGGCTCCTGCTCGGCATTCTCTCGAGCTCGCTGGTCACCGGGCTCGCGATCTTCCCGCTGCGGGAGGAGTCGCACCGCCTGCGCACCTGGCTCAACCTGCTCGGCGCCGGCAGCAAGGTGGTGCTGGTGGCGGTGCTCCTGGTGGGGATCCGGGACGGGCGGACCTTCTCGCTCTGCTGGACCGTCTTCCCCGGGCTCGAGCTGGCGCTCGGCGCCGACGCCAACTCGGTGTTGTTCGTGACCCTCTCCTCGGTGCTGTGGCTGGTGACGACCGTGTACGCGGTCGGCTACCTCGAGGGCTCGCCCCACCGGAGCCGCTTCTTCGGCTTCTTCTCGCTCTGCGTCACCGCCACCACCGGCGTCGCCCTGTCGTCGAACCTGGTGACGTTCCTCTCCTTCTACGAGGCGCTCACGGTCGCCACCTACCCGCTCGTGGTCCACCGCGGCAACGCCAAGGCGATGCACGGCGGCACGGTCTACCTGGCCTTCGCGCTGTCGGGCGGCACCCTGCTGGTGCTCGCCGCGGCCTGGCTGCAGTCCCTCGCCGGCCCGGTGTCGTTCGCCGCGGGCGGCGCTCTCGGCCACGTGGCGGCCGCCCACCGCGCCGAGCTCCAGGTGCTGTTCGGCCTGTTCGTGGTCGGCTTCGGCGTCAAGGCCGCGCTGGTGCCGCTGCACGGCTGGCTGCCCAGGGCGATGGTGGCGCCGGCGCCGGTGAGCTCGCTGCTGCACGCCGTCGCGGTGGTCAAGGCCGGGGCGTTCGGGATCGTTCGGCTGGTGTACGACGTCTTCGGGGCGCGGACCGCCGCCGAGCTCGGGGTGCTGCAGCCGCTCGCCGTGGCGGCGGCGGTGACCATCGTCTACGGCTCGACCCGCGCCCTGTTCCAGGACGAGCTCAAGAAGCGCCTGGCGTTCTCCACCGTGAGCCAGGTCTCGTACATCGTGCTCGGCGTGGCCACGGCCGGGGCCGCGGCCTCGGTCGGCGGGCTGGTCCACCTCGTGCACCAGGGGATCATGAAGATCACGCTCTTCTTCGGCGCCGGCAACTACGCCGAGACCCTGGGGGTCCACCGCGTCAGCGAGATGGACGGCGTGGGCCGGCGGATGCCGTGGACGACGGCGGCGTTCTCGCTGGCGGCGCTCGGCATGATGGGGCTGCCGCCGCTCGCGGGGGCGGTCAGCAAGGCCTACCTGCAGGCCGGGGCGCAGCAGTCCGGCGACCTCTGGGTGCCGTGGGTGCTGTGGGCGTCGAGCCTGCTCAACGCCGGCTACTTCCTGCCGATCCTGTGGCGCGCCTGGTTCCGGCGCGCCCCCGAGAGCTGGCCGGAGGAGCACCCCTGCGGCCGCTGGGAGACGCACTGGATGCTCCTGGCGCCGCCGCTCGTGACGGCCGCGCTGGTGGTCTGGGCCGGCCTCGCCGCCGAGTCTGCCTGGAGCCCGCTCGCCTGGGCCAAGCTCATCGCCGCGCGCGAGGCCCTCCGCTGACGGCGCGGCGGCTCACGGCGCGCCGGTCGGGCCGGGTCGGGGCAGGCGTCGCAGCGGTTGGTCGGGGTCGACCGTGCCCCAGTCGGCGAGGGCGGCGACGGCCTCGTCGAGGCCTCCGGGGTCGTCGAGCTGGATGACGACCCGCGCCCGGCCGGCCGGGTCGCGGTCCGCCCACACCAGCGGGCCGTGGTCCAGCGCCACGGCCTCCCAGGCGGGGCCGAGCTCGGGGGTCAGCTCGGCGAAGCGGCGGGCCTGGTTGCGCTCGGCGGCGGTGAAGACCACCACCAGGGTGCCGGCGGTCTCCCGCGCGAAGGAGGCGGTGGTGGGGTGGCCCAAGGGGCTGGAGCGGGCCAGGCTGGTCACCCGGAAGTGGCGGCGCAGGGCGGCCGCGGCCCGCGCCGCGTCGCCCTCGGTGACCAGGCAGACCGAGCGCAGCAGGGCGTCGAAGCGGAGCGGCGCGTCCGGGAAGGCGGCGGCGAAGGCGGCCACGGCGTGGTCGACGAAGGCGGCGTCGAGGCGGCCCCCGGCATCGAGGTCCCGCTCCAGGCGCGGCTCGAGGGCGCGGGCGAAGCCGTCGACGTAGGGGTCGTCGTACCACGGGTCGTCGTCGAGCCGGCCGGTGGCGAGGCGGTGGACCAGGCCGTTGCCGAGGGCGGTGGCCAGGGCCTCGTCGAGGAAGGCCCCGGCCAGGGGCGCGTGCGGCGAGGGGTGCTGGGCGAAGAGGTCCGCCAGCTCGTGCTGGACCGCGCGCGGCTGAGCCGCCCAGAGGGCGTGGCCGAGCTCGTGCAGCAGCACGCCGAGGGTCCCGGCCGGGTCGTCGTCGCCGGTCAGCACCCCGACCGACGCCACCCCGCCCAGGAGCTCGGCGGTGACGTGCCCGCGCGCCGCCGGGATGGGGTAGAAGCCGACCTCGAGCGGCCTGCCGGCGGACCAGCTCGAGCGGTAGAAGGCCCGCGCCCGGTCGAGGAGCGACCCGACCTCGAGGCGGCGCGCGAGCCGGCCGACCTGCCGCACCCGGCGCCTGAGCTGCCGCTCGTTCGGGTCCCAGACGGCGCGGCGGTAGCGCGGCTCGAGCGCCCGCAGCAGGGCCATCAGCTCCTGGTGGCTCTCCGCCGGCAGCAGGCCGCCGATGCGGCTGTCGAGCTCGGCGAGGTCGCGGCTCGACACGCTCTGGGCGAGGACGAGCTGGTCCGCGTCCAGGCCCTGGTGGCGCGTGGCCGGGAAGCCCGGGAAGGAGAGCCCGATCTCGAGGTCGGCGTGCAGGGCTCGGTAGCGCTCGACCGCGTCGCGGGCCGCCGGGTCCCGGGCCAGGGGGCCCTGGCGGTGGAGCTCGCGCAGGGTGCGGGAGTGGTGGTCGGCGCCGGCGACGGTGGCGAGGTAGCTCACCAGCCCGTGCACCGGCCGCGCCCGCAGCTCCACCTCGGCCGCCGCGGCCGGGGCGGCCGCGAGCAGCAGCGCGACCGCCCGCAGGAGGCGGGACCGCGTCGTCCTCACGTGCGCCTCGCGAGCCCTGTCACCGGGCGAGAGGATAGCGCAGTCGGCCGGCCGGGCCGGC
This sequence comes from uncultured Thermoanaerobaculia bacterium, assembly GCA_964438135.1. Lineage (GTDB taxonomy): Bacteria > Acidobacteriota > Thermoanaerobaculia > Thermoanaerobaculales > Sulfomarinibacteraceae > CAYTJW01. Next base: position 7,060 of record CAYTJW010000107.1, on the reverse strand, counting down.
GCCCGATGCGGTGCGGGCACGGGAGCGGCAGAGTCACTCCGGCCAGAAGGTGGGCGGCGAGGCGAGCAGGGCCTCGGCGGTGGCGCTGTCGACCGGCCGCGCGAACCAGAAGCCCTGGGCGTGCGGGCAGGACAGCTGGCGCAGGGCGAGGGCCTGCTCGGTCGTCTCCACCCCCTCGGCGACGACGCCCACCCCGAGCAGGGTGGCGAGGGCGAGGATGGTGGCGATCAGGCGGCGCGCCTCGTCGAGCTCGGCGACCTCGCGCACGAACGAGCCGTCGATCTTGACCGCGTCGAAGCGCAGGCGCTGCAGCTGGGCCAGCGACGAGTAGCCGGTGCCGAAGTCGTCCAGGCCGAGGCGGACGCCCACGGCCTGCACCTCGGCCAGCCGGGCGGCGAGGGCCTCGCCGTGGTCGAGCAGCATCCGTTCGGTGACCTCCAGGCAGAGGCTGGCGGGGGGCAGGGCGGTCCGCTCGAGGACCCCCGCCAGGTGGGCGACCATGTCGGCCTGCATGAGGAGGCGGGGCGAGACGTTGACGTTGACCCGCAGGGCGGGGGCGGCGCCGAAGCGCAGCTGCCAGGCGCGGGTCTGCCGGCAGGCCTCCTCCAGCGCCCACCAGCCGATCGGCACGATCAGCCCGCTCTCCTCCGCGGCGGGCAGGAACGAGGCCACCGGCAGCAGGCCGTGCTGGGGGTGGTCCCAGCGCACCAGCGCCTCGAAGGCGACCACCTGGCCGCTGTCCAGGGCGACGATCGGCTGGTAGCTCATGGCGAAGGCGTGGTGGGCGAGGCCGTCCTGCAGCTCGGTCTCCATGCGCAGCAGGGCGACGGCCGAGAGGTGCATCTGCGGGTCGAACACCCGGCAGCAGTTGCGGCCGTGGGCCTTGGCCCGGTACATGGCGACGTCGGCGTCGCGCACCACGTCCTCGGCCCGCTCGTAGCCGGTGGACGAGACGGCGATGCCGATGCTGACCGAGGTGCAGAGCTCGTGGCCGTCGACCACGAAGGGCTCCGCCATCACGGCGAGGAGGCGCTCGGCGGCGTGGATGGCCGCCGCCACGTCCGCGGCGTCGAGGAGCAGGATCGCGAACTCGTCCCCGCCCAGGCGGGCGACGGTGTCGGCCGGTCGGGTCGACGCGCGCAGGCGCTGGCCGACCGCGGCCAGCAGGTGGTCGCCGGCAGCGTGGCCGAAGGTGTCGTTGACCGGCTTGAAGTGGTCGAGGTCGAGGAACAGCACGGCGAACTCGGGGCCCCGCCCGCGCCGCAGCCGGGCCAGGACGCGGGTGATGCGGTCGGCCAGGACGGCGCGGTTGGCGAGGCCGGTGAGGGAGTCCTCCAGCGACCGCGAGCGCAGCCCTTCCCAGGCGCGCTGCCGCTCGACCGCGTGGCGCAGCGCGCGCACCAGCCGGGGACCGGTCGCCTCGCCCCACGGCAGGCAGTCCTGGACGCCGCGGCGCAGGGCGGAGAGGGCGAGCTCCTCCTCGCCGTCGGGGTGGACGGCGACCACGGCGACCCGGGTCGACCGGTCCGCGACCAGCTCGAGCACCCGGTCGCTGCCCCCCAGGCCGAGGTCGACCAGGACGGCATCCACGCCGCCCCGCTCGAGCTCGACCGCGATGCCGTCGAGGCCGGTGGCGGCGTCGACCGTGCAGCCGGCGCGCTCGAGCTCCCGCCCGAGCCGGTCGGCGTTCGTCCCGTCGCCGACGGCGAGGACGACGACGACCGGCTCGACGGCACCGGCCGGGGCGGCCAGCGTGCCGCGCCGCTCGGCCGGGTTCACGTCGCCCTCCGCCGTGGCGCCCGTGCACCGGCGGGGCAGTCGAGCACGACCGTCACGGTGTTCGGGATCGTCCCGCGCCACCAGAACGCAACACGGCATCTCGTCGCCATGTGGTGGACACAGTGTAGCAGAGGCGTCAATCGCGGTGGTTACCGGCTCGGCTCCGGCCGGCCGCGGACGCCGAGCCGGCGCACCAGGAGGGCGAGCAGGCCGGGGCAGTGGCGGCGCAGCGCGACCGCGAGCTGGCCGTGGAAGGTGACGACCACCTCGCGCCGGCGGCGGGCGACGGCGCGCAGGATCTGGCGCGCCGCCCTGGCGCTCCGCATGCGCAGCCATGCCGGGATGGGGTCGGGGGCGTCCGGGTGGAGCACGCCGCGGCCGTCGACCTGGCGGATCTCGGAGTCGACGAAGCCGGGCACGACCAGGGTGACGCTCACCCCGTGCGGGTGGAGCTCGTGCCAGAGCGAGTCGGCGAGGAGGTGGGCCGCGGCCTTGCTCGCCGAGTAGGCGGAGGTGCCGGGCAGGCCGACGTAGCCGGAGACGCTGCCGACGACGGCCAGGGCGCCGCGGGAGGCGCGCAGCTCCGGCAGGGTGGCGTAGACCGTGCGCAGGACGCCGAAGAGGTTGGTCTCCAGCTGGCGGCGGTAGGCGTCGAGGTCGAGTCGCTCGACCAGGCCGTGGACGCCGAAGCCGGCGTTGGCCACCGCCACGTCGAGGCGGCCGAGCTCGGAGCGCACGGTGGCGACCGCGGCCTCGAGGTCGCCGTCCGAGGTCACGTCGGCGCTCGCCACGATCGCCCGTCGCCCGAGCGACGAGACCTCGCCCGCCACCGCCCGCAGCCGGTCGACGCGCCGCCCGAGCAGGGCAACGTCGGCCCCCCGTCGCGCCGCCTCGACGGCCAGGGCGGCGCCGATGCCGGAAGAGGCGCCGGTGACCAGGACGACGCGGTCGCGGAGGGTGCGCACGCCGGCATGGTACATCGGGCGGCTGCGGCCGGTCCCGGGTGGTAGACTCGGGGAAATGACCACGGCCGGACCCGCGTCGCCCCGGGGAGGGACCATGAGCCGCCAACCGCGTCGTCGCCACGTGCTGCGAATGGCCCATGCCGGCCTGTGCGCCGCGCTCGCCGTGGCGGGCGCCGCCGTGGTTCGCGGCGAGCAACCCGGGGGGCCGGCAGCCGCCGAGGACGGCGGCCCCTCGCTGGCTCCGCCGGGGTCGCAGGGGCCGCAGCTGGGCAGCGTCTCGACCGGGTACGGGTTCGCCTGCGCCGTCTCCACCGAGGGCGAGATCGCGTGCTGGGGGAACAACGACTTCGGGCAGACCGTGCCGCCGGCCGGAACCTTCACCCAGGTCGCCGCCGGCGCCATGCACGCCTGCGCGCTGCGGGACGACGGCACTCTGGCCTGCTGGGGCCGCAACGACCTCGGCCAGGCGTTGCCGCCCGCCGGGACCTTCACCCAGGTCGCGGCCGGAGGCGACGCCTCGGGAGGTCACAGCTGCGCGGTGAGGACCGACGGTGTCCTCGCCTGCTGGGGTCGGAACGACCGGGGCCAGGCGTCGCCGCCCGTCGGGGTCTTCACCCAGGTCGCAGCCGGCGTCGAGCACTCCTGCGGTCTCGGTCCGGACGGCACGGTCAGCTGCTGGGGCGCGAGCTGGTACGGCGAGGGCTCGCCCCCGGCCGGGACCTTCACCCAGGTCGGCACCGGCATGTGGTTCAGCTGCGGTCGCAAGACCGACGGCACGCTCGCCTGCTGGGGGTACAACCCGTTCGGGCAGTCCTCGCCGCCAGCGGGCGTTTTCGCCTCGGTCAGCCTCGGCGCGTTCCACGCCTGCGGGCTGCAGAGCGGCGGTGCGCCGCTCTGCTGGGGCGACAACACCCACGGCGGGAACGACCCCCCGCCCGGCACCTTCAGCCTCGTCAGCGCCGGCCTCGGCAACACCTGCGGCCTCGCGACCGACGGCACGCTGGCCTGCTGGGGGTACAACAACTACGGCCAGAGCTCGCCGCCCGCGGGCAGCTTCAGCCGGCGCTACGTCAACGGCGGGGTCTTCCACGACTGCGGCATCCGCACCGACGGCACGCTGGCCTGCTGGGGGGACAACGCCTACGGCAAGGCGACCCCGCCGGGCGGCACGTTCACCCAGGTCAGCGGCGGCTACTACCACACCTGCGGCCTGCAGACCGGCGGCACCCTGACCTGCTGGGGCTACAGCTCCTTCTGCGGCGCTCCAGGCGACCCCGCCACCCAGGTGAGCTGCGGCGGCAACCACAGCTGCGCCGTGCTCGGGGGCGGGACCGTCGCCTGCTGGGGTTGGAACACGTGGGGGCAGTCCACGCCGCCCGCCGGCACCTTTACCCAGGTCACCGCGTCGAGCACCAACACCTGCGGGGTCAGGACCGACTCCACTCTCGCCTGCTGGGGGGACAACAACTATGGCCAGAGCTCGCCCCCCGGTGGCGCCTTCACCCGGGTGAGCCGGGGCAGGTACCACGACTGCGGCCTCCGCAGCGACGGCACCCTGGCCTGCTGGGGCTGGAACAACTACGGTCAGAGCGTGGCCCCGGCCGGCGTCTTCACGCAGGTGAGCTGCGGCAACTACCACAGCTGCGGCCTGCGCGCCGACGGCACGCTCGCCTGCTGGGGCGGCGGCGGCGTGACCTCGCCCCCGGGCGGTCGGTTCGTCCAGCTCAGCAGCGGTTGGGACCACGCCTGCGCCCTGCGCGGCGACGGCAGCATGACCTGCTGGGGGGGCACCGACGCCCGCCTGCAGGTGAGCCCGTCGCCGCCCCCGGACGCCGTCAGGGATGCGCCGTACGCCCAGACCCTGACGGTCTCGGGCGGTGGGCCGGCGGCGGCGCCGTTCACGCTCGAGCTCCTGGCTGGCTACCTCCCGCCCGGTCTGTCCCTCGTCCGCAGCGGCGACACCGCCTACATGCTGGGCGGGACGCCGACGACGACCGGGAGCTTCCCCTTCACCCTGCGCGCGTCGGACGCCAACACCAGCTTCCCGATGTGGAACGACCTCGACCTGGGGCTGGTGGTGAAGTGCGACAGCGCGACCGCGCTCGTCGGTGTCGCCCCGACGCCGTCGGTGGTGGGCGAGACGGTGACCCTGAGCGTGGGCGTGACGTCGACCTGCCCCGGGCCGCCGGCGCCGACCGGCACGGTCACGGTCGGCGACGGGGCGAGCTCGTGCGTGGTGACCCTCCCCGCCACCAGCTGCCAGGTCGCGTTCCCCGCCGCCGGGGCCAGGGATCTCACCGCCGTCTACTCGGGCGACGCCGTCTACGGTGGCTCGGCCTCGGCGCCGGTCTCTCACGCCGTCGCTCGGGCCGCGACCGAGACCACGCTGGCGTCGCACCTGCCCGACCCGTCGCGGGTGGGCGAGCCGGTGACGGTCACGTTCGCGGTGGCGGTGAGCGCCCCCGGCGCCGGCCAGCCGACCGGCACCGTCACGGTGTCCGACGGCAGCCAGGGTTGCAGCGGCGCGCTCGCCGCCGGCACCGGCAGCTGCGTGGTCGCGTTCACCACCGCCGGCAGCCGCGACCTGACCGCCACCTACGAGGGCGACAGCGACTTCGCCGGCTCCGCGTCGCCGCCGGTCGGCCACACCGTCGAGCCGGCCGTCACCACCACCACCGTCACCGCCGACGACCCCGACCCCTCCTTCGTCGGCGAGCCGGTCACGGTCGCCTTCACCGTGGCGGTCGAGGCCCCGGCCGTCGGCGCCCCGACTGGCGACGTCACCGTGTCCGACGGCAGCCAGAGCTGCGCCGGCACGCTGGTCGCCGGCAGCGGCAGCTGCCAGGTCGCGTTCGACCCGGCCGGTCCGCGCGTGCTGACAGCGACCTACGCCGGCACCGCCGACTTCCTCGCCAGCGCCTCCTCGCCGGTGGCGCACGAGGTCTTCACCGGCGTCGTCACCACCACCGCCGACACGGTCGAGGTCGACGGCCTGTGCAGCCTGCGCGAGGCGGTGCTGGCGGCGAACGCCGGCGCGGTCTTCAACGAGTGCGGCTACGGCACCTACACCTTCGACCTCGACCCGCCCGCCACCATCACCCTCATCGCCGCCCTGCCGGCGGTCGCCGGCAGCCTCGAGCTTCTCGGCCCGGGCGCCGCATCCCTGGCCGTCGACGGGGGCGGCGCCGTGCGCCTCCTCGAGGTCGCCGCGGGGGGGGAGCTGAGCGTCTCCGGCCTGACCCTCACCGGCGGTTCCGCCGACCAGGGCGGAGCGGTCCTCAACCGCGGCACTCTGCTGCTCGAGCGCTGCCTCGTGACCGGCAACCACGCCACCTGGCGCGGCGGCGGCGTGGCCAGCGCCGGCGACCTGGTCGTCGTCGGCACCACCCTCACCGGCAACACCGCCGTCGACGGCGGCGCGGTCGACGTCGAGGCCGGCACGGCCACGGTCACCGCCAGCACCCTGGCCGGCAACAGCGCCAGCTCGGGCGGCGGCGCGGTGTGGAACGGCGGCGACCTGCTGCTGACCTCGTCCACCCTGGCCGACAACGCCGCGCCGGCCGGCGGCGCCCTGTACAACCACGGCGTGGCGACCCTGCGGACGACCCTGCTGGCGGGCGACTCGAGCTGCAGCGGCAGCTTCACCGACGGCGGCCACAACCTCGACTCGGGGACCAGCTGCGGCCTCACCGCGCCAACCTCGGCGTCGGCCGTCGACCCGCGGCTCGAGGCCCTGGCCGCGAACGGCGGCCCGACCCCGACCTGCGCCCTGGCCGCGGCCAGCCCTGCGGTCAACGCGGGCGACCCGGCGGCGTGCGCCGAGCCGCTCCCCGACGGGCCGGGCGGCGCCGACCAGCGCGGCGTGCCGCACCTCGAGGTGTGTGACATCGGCGCCTTCGAGACCTCCTACGCCGCCACCACGACCGGCCTGGAGGCCGATCCGTCGCCGGCGGTCTTCGGTCAGGGGGTGACCCTGGTGGCGAGCGTGAGCGGCGGGGGCGGTGTCCCGACCGGCGACGTGCGTTTCGCGGCCGGCTCGACGACGCTCGGCACCGCCGCCCTGGACCCGGCGGGCGGGGCCGAGCTGACCACGACCGCGCTCGCCGTCGGCAACCACGATCTGGTTGCCACCTACCTCGGGGACGACGCCCACGCGGCGAGCGAGTCGGCGCCGGTGGTGCAGGTGGTGGAACCCGCCGCGAGCACCACCGACCTCGCGGTCGACCCGGCGAGCCCGGTCGTCGGCCAGGCCGTGACTCTGACCGCCACGCTCGGCGCGGTGCCGCCCGGCGCCGGCACGCCGGCCGGCACGGTGA
>CAYTJW010000106.1:0-11514 GCA_964438135.1 uncultured Thermoanaerobaculia bacterium | reverse complement strand
CCCGCTCGAGCAGCGACCGGCCCGCCGCGGCCGCGACCCCTCCGGCCGACTACCCCGACCCGCCGCCCAGTCCGGCGCGGAACAGCCCGACCAGCTCCGCCCGCACCGCCTCCACCTCGGGCGACAGCGGCGCCCCCAGCGCCACCGATCGCGGTCGCACGCCGATGAAGAGCGCCCGCAGCCGGGGAGCGTCCTGGCGCCAGGCGCGGACCAGCAGCCCGAGCGGCAGGGAGTGGGTGGAGTGGCACCACGTGTCGAGCCGGGCGGTGGGGACGAACAGCCACGGCGCCCGGCCGGGGGCGGCGACGGCGTCGACGACCAGCACCACGTCGGCGCGGTGGCGTCGCACCAGGTGACCTGCGTTCTCGACGCCGACCTCGACCGGCACGGCGCGGAAGGTCTCGTCGGCGAGCCCGGCCAGGTCGCGGGCGACGTGGACGCCGATGCCGTCGTCGCCCAGCATCTCGTTGCCCACGCCCAGCACCAGCAGCCGCTCGCCCCGCCCCCGGGCGCGCTCGAGGATGCGGCTCAGGCGCCGCGCGGGGGCGAGTCGGGGTCGCAACGGGCGGCGCACGGGCGTCACTTCATGACGATCTTGAGGGCCTCGCGCGAGAACGCCGCCATGGCGAACTCCTGGTCGAGCCAGATCGCGTCCTTGGGGCACACCTCGGCGCAACGCTCGCAGTGCACGCAGCGGTCGAGGTAGAGGGTCATGGTCATCTTCCGCTTCGGCCTGGGCGCCGGCTGGCCTTCCACCGCCGGCTCGGTGGGGGGGATCACCTCGACCTCGACGTGGATCGCGTCGGACGGGCAGTCCCGCATGCAGATCCGGCAGCCGGTGCAGAGCTCGCTCTTGAAGCGCGGGGTGCCGCGGAAGCGGGCCGGCACCGGCGCCGGCTCGAACGGGTAGCAGCGGGTCACCGGTCGCGTCAGGAGGTTGCGCAGCAGCTCCGGGACGAGGACGAGGGGCGTGGTCATGGGGTCGCTCCGGCCGCCTTGATCAGCAGCACGACGAGGAACTGGGCGAGGCTGGCCGGCGCCAGCCAGCGCCACGAGAAGCTGACGATCTGGTCGATGCGGATGCGGGCGCAGGCCGCCCGCACCACCGCCAGCAGCGCGACGACGAACGAGGTCTTGACGACGAGCTGCAGCAACCCCAGCAGGAGGCCGCCGCCGAAGCCGCCCAGGAACAGGCAGGCCACCAGCGCCGCGCCGACGTACATCAGGATGTCCTTCTGCAACCGGAACAGCGCCAGCTTCTTGCCCGAGTACTCGGTGAGCGGCCCGCCGACGACCTCGGTCTCGGCCTCGGGGATGTCGAACGGCACCCGCTCGAGCTTGGCCTGCAGGGTCAGCAGGGCGACACCGAAGGCGATCACCTGCACCAGCAGCACCCACCACTTGCCCGAGACCCAGGGGTAGGCGCCGATCTCGGCGATCCGCCAGCTCCCGGCCATCACCGCGGGTGTCAGCAGGGCCAGGAAGAACGGCACCTCGTAGGCGAACAGCTGGGTCAGGACGCGGGTGCCGCCGAGCAGCGAGTAGGGGCTGACCGAGAACCAGCCGGCCAGGAACAGCGCGAAGGAAGGGATGGCGAGCAGGTAGGCCACGACCACCAGGTCGCCCTCGAACGAGGTGTAGCGCGACAGGTGCCACACCGGCAGGTAGAGCCCGGCGGTGATCACCGACGCCAGCGCAAGGAGCGGCATGAACGCGAACGCCCCCTTGTCCGCGTGGGCCGGGGTGATGTCCTCCTTCGCCAGCAGCTTGACGATGTCGGCCACGGGCTGCAGCATGCCGCCCCAGCCGGTGTACAGCGGGCCCCGGCGGTTCTGCATGCGGGCGTACAGCTTGCGGTCCAGCCACTCGAGCCAGGTCGAGAAGCCGGACTGGAAGAGGAAGCCCGGAAAGACCAGCACGTACAGGGCGACCTTCAGTGCGTTCATACCATCCCTCGGCGTTGCCCTCGCCTGCTCTCAACCAGCCCTGCTAGAAGCCGATCCCGCGATTGCGACGGTACCAGTCGATGCCGTACTGGCGCAGCTCGGCCCAGGTCGTGACGCGGCGGCCGCGCTTCGAGTCGTTGAGCGCGATCGCGGTGCGGTCGGTGCACGAGAAGCAGGGGTCGATCGAGGCGATGGCGATCGGGATGTCGGCCACCAGCGACCCGACCACCGACTCGCAGGCCGGCTCCAGGTTGGCCATGGTCGGGGCGCGCACCTTGACCCGCTCCGGCTTCTCGCTGCCGTTCGCGCGCACGAAGTGGAGGTCCTCGCCGCGCGGCGCCTCGTAGTAGGAGATGGCGACGCCGGCCGGCACCCGGCGCGTGACCTTCTCGACCGCGATCTCCCCCTCCGGCAGCCGGTCCAGCAGCTGCCGGATCATCGAGCAGGACTCGACCATCTCCAGCACCCGCACCAGGACCCGGCCGAAGACGTCGCACTCCTGGCTGGTGACGACCCTGAACTCGAGCTCGGGGTAGGCGGCGTGGGGCGCGTCGCGGCGCGCGTCGCGGTCCACCCCCGAGGCGCGGGCGAACGGCCCCACCGTGCAGGTGTCGACGGCCCGCTGCCTCGACAGCCGGCCGACGCCGCGGATCCGGGCCACGAACGACGGCTCGTGGGTGCCGATGTCGGTGTAGAAGTCGAGCCGGCCCCGGAGGGGCTCGAGGATCGCCAGGATCTTGGCCCGCTGCTCGTCGGACAGGTCGCGGCGCACCCCGCCGATGGTGTTGAACGCGTAGTTGACGCGGTTGCCCGAGATCTCCTCGAGCGCGTCCATCACCAGCTCGCGGTCGCGCCACACCAGCATGAAGAGGCTGTCGAAGCCGACCTCGTGCGCGGCGACGCCGAGCCACAGCAGGTGGGAGTGCAGCCGCTCGAGCTCGCACACCAGCGTCCGCAGGTACAGGCCGCGCCTGGGCAGCTCCAGCCCGAGCAGCTTCTCGGTCGCCTGGCAGAAGGCGGTCGAGTGGGAGTGCGAGCAGATGCCGCAGATCCGCTCCAGGATGTAGAGGCACTGGTAGTAGTTGCGCTCTTCGCACAGCTTCTCGATGCCGCGGTGGTTGTAGCCGATGTTCATCCTGGCGCCGACGATCTCCTCGCCCTGGATGTCGAAGTCGAACTTGGTCGGCTCCTTCAGGAACGGGTGCTGCGGGCCGATCGGCAGGTGGATGATCTCCGCCATCTCTCCCTCCTACTCCGTCGACGCGGGTGGCAGCACGGCGTCCTTGCGCAGGGGGTAGACCCCCTCCGGCCAGCCCTCCGGCAGCACCTGCCGCCTCAGGTCCGGGTGACCGAGAGGGGTGATGCCCATGACGTCGCGGACCTCGCGCTCGTAGACGACGGCCCCGGCGACCGTGTCCGCCAGGGAGGGCACCTCTGGCACGTCCCTCTCGACCCTGACCTGCAGGGTGACCACGACCTCGCCGAGGAACGGGTACGACAGCAGGTAGTGCTCGCGCAGGTCCTCGGCGATGATGCTGGACAGGTTGGTGATGCCGAGCCGCTCCTTGAGGGCGACGACCGCCGCGCGCAGGCCCTCCGGGCCCACCTGGACCCAGAAGAAGCCGTCCGCGCTGCGGCTCACGTTGGCCTCCCCGAACACCGCTCTGACCTCGGTTTCCCAGTCTCGACCGGCCATGCTCCCTCCCTAGAGAGTGCCGAGCAGCTTGGCGACGCCGTCGATGAGCGCCTCGGGCTTGATCGGACAGCCCGGGACGTAGGCGGTGACCGGGATGACCTGGTCGACCCCCTCCATGACGTTGTAGCAGCCGCGGAACGCCCCGCCCGAGCAGGCGCAGGCGCCGACCGCGACGACGAGCTTCGGCTCCGGCATCTGCTCGTAGATGCGCTTGAGGCGGGGCGCGATCTGCCGGGTCGCGGGGCCGGAGCACAGCAGCACGTCGGCGTGGCGCGGCGTGGCCTTGAGCAGCACCCCGAAGCGCTCGAGGTCGTAGTGGGGCATCAGGGCGGCCAGGATCTCGATGTCACACGCGTTGCAGGCGCCGGAGTTGAAGTGCAGCACCCACGGCGAGCTCTTGCGAGCCCAGCGCTTGAGTCCTTCGAGCATTGGCACCTTTCCCCCTAGTCCACGTCACTGAAGAGGACCGCGATCGAGGCGGCGATGACCACCAGGTAGGCGATGGCCCGGTAGGCCATCGCCCCGCCCGGCACGGTGGCGACCGACAGCACCGCCACGTGCATGATGGTGAAGAACAGCGCCGCGACGAAGAAGCGACGGTAGCCGAACGAGAACTTCTCGGCCTCGAAGTCCTCGCCGCAGGCGTACGGCTCGAGCTTGCCGGGGGTGGCGTTGAGCGCCGGCCCGAGCAGGGCGCCGAAGGCGTACACGAGCCAGGCGATGCCCATCGCGAGCAGGAAGGCGAGCGGCGGCGACAGCAGGATCTCGAGGTCCATGTCCCTACCCCTTGAGCCGCGACAGCACCCGCACGTCGAGCGTGAGGTTGGTGCGGTGGCAGACGACGACGATCGACAGCAGGACGGCGGCCAGGATCGTCTCGACGATGATGAAGGTGACGATCAGCGACTGGACCAGCGCCGTCATGCCGAGGTGCGCACCGGCGGCCAGCAGCACCAGCGTCACGCCCTTGGCCAGCACCTCCACGCCCAGCACCAGCCGCAGCAGGTTGCGGTAGGAGAGCAGCAGGTAGAGGCCGATCGAGAACACCAGGAAACCGGCGCAGAACAGCCCGACCACCGCCTCAGTCATGGTGACCTCCCGCCGGCTTGGCGCGGAACACCGCCAGCACGCCCAGCACCCCGGCCAGGATGATCGCGACCTGGCCCTGCACGTCGGTGCCGCGCTGACCCCAGAAGACGTCGGCGAACGACGGGGCGGCGCCCGTCGCCGCCGCCGCCGCGCCGACGTGGCTCGCGAGCCAGTGCGCCCCGCCGTACGCCACGGCGGCGAACACCACCAGCATCGGCAGCAGCACCCGCGCCGGCAGCCGGGACTCGACGCCCTGGTCCGAGTCCTTGGTCAGGCTGACCGTGGACACGAACAGCACCGTGACCAGCCCGCCGCACACCGACAGCTCGAACACCGCGGCGATGTTGGCCCCGAGCTGGAACAGCACGGCCGACAGCAGCACCGAGGCCGCTGCCAGCGCCAGGGCCGAGTAGAGGAGGTCGCGGAGCAGGCCCAGCAGGACCACCGCCACCACCAGCAGCACCAGGCACCCGACCAGCAGCGTCATGAGTCGTTACCCTCCCAGCAGGACCCGCGCCGCGGGCTCGACCAGGCCCTCGAGCACGGAGTCGAAGCACACGCCCACCAGCAGCGTCGTCGCCGCCAGCACGACCACCGCGACCGACATCGCCGCCGGCGCCTCCCTGAGCTCGCGCCAGCGCTCGTTGAGGTTGCCGAAGAACACCCGGCGCTGCAGGTACAGGAAGTAGCCGAGGGTGAAGAGCGAGAAGAAGACGGTCAGGAACGCCACCGCCCACTGCCGGGCGGCGACCGCGCCGAGGATAATGAAGAGCTTGGAGAAGAAGCCGGCGAACGGCGGCACCCCGGCGATCGACAACGTGCCGAAGGTCGAGGTGACGGCGGTGACGCGCATCCGGTTCTCGAGCCCGCCCATCTCGCGGATGTCGCGCGTGCCGGTGCGGTACTGCACGGCGCCGGAGTTCAGGAACAGCAGGCTCTTGAAGACGGCGTGGTTCATGACGTGGAAGAGGGCGCCGACCACGCCGAACCAGTTGCCGAGCCCCAGGCCGACCAGGATGTAGCCGATCTGGGAGATCGACGAGTAGGCGAGCAGCCGCTTGAAGTCGGTCTGGAAGTACGCCACCACGGCGCCCACCACCATCGACAGCAGGCCCAGCAGCACCAGCACCCGCAGCACCGGCGGCGGGCCGCCGTAGACGCCGAACAGCAGCCGCACCAGCGCGTACACGCCGGCGACCTTGATCACCACCCCGGACAGCATGGCCGAGATCGGCGCCGGGGCCGACGGGTGGGCGTCCGGCAGCCAGGCGTGGAACGGCACCACCGCCGCCTTCAGCCCGAAGCCGGCCACGAACAGCCCGGCCGCGAGCATCAGCACGGGGTTGGCCGCGGCGCTGCCGGCGAGCGCGGCCTGGAGCCCGGCGAAGTCGAGGCGGCCGGCCACGGTCAGGACCAGGGCGATGCCGATCAGCACCATGCCCGTGGCCACCACCGACAGCAGCAGGTACTTGAGCGACGCCTCGATGCCGTCGAGCTCCAGGTTGTAGGCGACCAGCACGTAGGCGGCGACCGAGGCGACCTCGAGGAAGAGGTAGAGCGAGAACAGGTCGCGCACCATCACCATGCCGTTCAGGCCCATGACCATGAGCAGCAGCAGGGAGTAGAACTTGGCGCGGCCGCCGTAGTGGCCGATGTAGTCGACGGAGTACACGGCGCAGCACAGGCCGACGCCGTTGACGACGAGGAGGAACAGCAGCGACAGGCCGTCCACCTCGAGGTGGGCGCCGAGCAGGTCGCACGCCGCGGTGGTCGCGGCGCCGGGCAGCAGCGCCAGGCACGCCGCCATGGCGACCGCCATCGCCACGACCACGAACGCGTCGGCGGCGCGGCGGCCGAGCCTCGACACCCACGGCATGAGGAGGGCGCCGAGGAGGGGGGTGAGGAAGAGGGTTGCGACCGAGCCGTCCATGGGCGACCTTCCTTATGAGAGCGCCATGCCTCACGTGAGCACCAGGGCCAGGACCGCGACGAGCCCGGCCACGACCCAGCCCAGGTAGTTGCCGTACACGCCGTTGTGGGTGGCGGAGAGGGCCGGACCCGCGACCGCCCGGCCGCCCCTGATGACCGCGTCCGCCACCACGTCGACGAGCCGCTCGACGTACCGGAAGACGAGCCGGGTCAGCCACTCGACCACCGTCACGCCGACCTCGTACCAGTCGAGCCTCCTGGCCGCGGCCAGGCGCAGCGCGCCGGCCGTCACCGGCGAGGTCTCGAGGCCCGCGAAGGTCTCGGCCGGCGACTGCGCCCGCTCCCGCGCCGCGAGGAAGAGGGCGATGCCGAGGATCCAGACCAGCAGCGAGACGAAGGTCAACGGGCCGACGTGGGTGAGCATGGCGGTGAGCTGGCCGGGCGCGGCCGAGCCGACCGCGAGCCCGAACGCGGGCACCATCCAGGCGAACACCAGGCTGGTCGAGACCGCCGCCACGCCGAGCAGCAGCGTCGGCAGGTCCTCGCCGCCGGCGACCGCGCAGCGGGCCACGTCCCGCCGCTCGAGCAGCACCGCCAGCAGCTTGGTCATCACCGCGACGTTGACGATCGCGCCGACGACGAGCAGCGCCAGCGCCACCGGGTGGTGGTGGGCGAGGCTCTCGAAGATCAGCTCCTTGGCCATGAAGCCGCCGGTGGGGAACATCGAGATGGCGGCGAGGTAGGAGAGACCGAAGCCCCAGCCGACCGCCGGCACGGCCCGGCCGAGCCCGCGCAGGTCGGCGAGCGCGGCGCTCCCGGCCCTCTTCTCGAGCGTGCCGGCGCCGAAGAACATCGCCGACTTGTAGGCGGCGTGGGTCAGCATGTACATGAGCGCGCCGGCCATCCCGGCCACCTCCGAGGTGGCGGCGCCGACGACCATGAACCCGACCGGCGAGATGGCGGTGAGGGCCAGCGCCCGCTTGAGGTTGCGCTCCACCAGGGCGGGCAGCAGCACGGCGAAGACCGTGACCAGGCCGAAGGCCATCATGACGGCGCGGGCGCGCCAGTCGAGGACGAACATCTGCCCGCTGACCGTGACCAGGAAGGAGATGCCGAGGAGCTTCTCGAGCGAGGCCGGCAGCGCGGCGAAGGAGGTCGCGGGCATGACCTCGGCCGCCTCCGGGATCCAGGTGTGGAACGGGAACATCCCCGCCTTGGCCCCGGCGCCGAGGAAGACCAGCACGAACGCCGCCAGGCCCGCCAGCGGGGTGGCGGCGACGTCGACCGGGCGGCCGAGCAGCGGGCTGCCGCCCTCGACCAGGTAGACCATCAGGCCCATCACCAGGAGGAAGTCGGAGGCGCCGCCGATGAGCAGCGCCTTGAGGGCGACCCGCTCGGCGCGCTCGCCGCCGGCGGCGATGGAGCCGTACAGCGCGAGCAGGAACATCTCCCAGAAGATGAGCAGCAGGTAGACGTTGGCGGCGAGGATCACGCCGCAGGCCGAGCCGAACGCGAGCGCGAGCGAGCCGACGCAGAGCGCCGGCCGCGCCACCCCGGCCACCGCCTCGAGGGCGTGCACGCCGGCGGCGAGCTGGAAGGCGCAGACGAAGGCGAGCAGGAGCAGCCGCCAGGCGTCGACTGAGAAGGCGAGGGTGAAGGGCTCGACGAACGAGAAGCTCAGCTCGAGCGGCACCGTGCCCGCGGCGAGCAGGAAGCCGACGGTCGACAGGGAGGCCACGACCAGCGGCAGCGCCGCCAGCGTCCTGGGGCGGTTGCGCGCGACCGGGGCGAGGACCGCGGCGAGGAGCGGGGCGCCGACGAGGAGGAGCAGCGCGGTCATGGCCTACCTCCAGAACGCGGCCAGCGCGCCGGCGGCGGACCGCTGGGCGGCGGCGACGTCGGCCAGGGCGTGCGGCATCGGCAGCACGAACCCGGCGACGACCGTCATCACCGCCAGGACGGCGACCACCGCCACCATCACCGGCGCGCCCTCGCGGTGGGATGAGCCGCGCGGCTGGCCGAGAAAGATGGTGTGGAAGCTGCGCAGCATGTAGAGCAAGGTCAGCACCGCGGTGAGGATCGCCCCGACCGCGAGGTAGAGGTGACCACCGTTGACCATGCCCTGGATGACGAAGTACTTGGAGAAGAACCCGGCCATCGGCGGGATGCCGGCGATGGACAGGGCGCAGACCAGGTAGCAGACGGCGGTGACCGGCATCTTCTCGAGCAGCCCGCCCATCCTGGTCATGTCCTTGGTGTGGGTGCCGTGCTCGATGATGCCGGCGCACAGGAACAGGCCGCCCTTGGCGAGGCCGTGCGCCATGATGTAGAGCAGGGCGCCGACGTAGCCGGTGGCGGTGAACGCGAACAGCCCGAGGAAGGTGTAGCCGATCTGGCTCACCGTCGAGTACGCCAGCAGGCGCTTGATGTTGGTCTCCTCGAGCGCCGCGCAGGCCGAGACGAAGGCCGAGACGAGGGCCGCGACGAGCAGCCAGACGTGCCACTCGGGCGGGATGTGCAGACCGTTGCAGAACATCCGGGCGAAGCCGTAGAGGCCGATCTTGACCAGGATGGCGGCGTGGAGCAGCGAGGTGATGGTCGACGGCGCCACGCCGGCGTCGGGCAGCCAGGTGTGGAGCGGCACCGTGGCGCTCTTGGAGAAGACGCCGGCCAGGATCAGCACCAGCGCCACCGCGCCGATGGTCTTGCCCCGCAGGGCGGCGAGCTCGAAGGTGCCGTACTGGGCGTAGACCAGCGCGAACCCGAGCAGCATCAGCACCGCGCCGCCGAACGTCACCAGGAACGCCTTGTCGGCCTTCCAGATGTAGTCGGGCTGGCGGAAGTAGCCGATCAGGCGCCAGCAGGCGAGCGCCGAGATCTCCCAGAAGGTGTAGAGGAAGATGAGGTTGGTGGAGAACACCAGCCCCATCATCGCGCCCAGGAAGAGGGTGACGATGAAGTAGTACTCCGGCTCGTGGTCCGAGTGCTCGATGTAGCCGAGCGAGTAGACGGCGATGAGGGTGGCGATCAGCGACGAGGTGAACGCCATGAACGCCGCCAGCGCGTCGACGGTCAGCGACAGGTTGACGAGGTCGCCGTAGAACGGGATCCGGAAGCTCGTCACCTGCTCGGCGAGCGCGCCCGGGAGCAGCGTCCAGGTCATGAGGTGGGCGGCGCCGATCAGCGCCACCGCCAGGTAGCCGGTGAGCCGGCCCCGGCCCAACCACCCCACCACCGGGATCAGCAGGGAGCCGAGGAGAGGGACCGCAACGATCGCGAGCGCAGTCGACTGGACGTCCATGGGATCCTGCCTCACACCTTCTGCCGGCCGGAGTTCGCGGAGCCCGACGCCACTCAGCCCTCCCGGCGTCGCGCAGCGGGAAGATAGCACTCCTTCTCACGAAGTCACCACGGCGGAGCCGGCGCCGGGCGGGTGCCGCGGCTCCCGGCACCCGCCGGCCGGGGCAGCCCACCCACACCCGGGCGGTGGTATACTCGCCCCGTTGGCAATCCCGCATCTCGGGGACGAAGGAGACGAGGGCCAGCGAGCCGCGCCCGGGCCGGTGACACCGGCGGGGTGGATGTCTGGCGTGTGGCGTCGCTCGCGGGACGACGACAGGGAGGATGGGCTCATGGCGCAGAGCACGGCGCGGATCGCGGTTCTGTTGGTGGCGGCTGTGGTCGCCGGCGTCGGGGTGCAGGCTCAGGGCGGCCCCGAGTGGGGCGGGTCGTGGACCAGCGGCCCGGCGCCGGGCTTCCTCCTCAGCCGGCTCGACGGGGCCTACGTCGAGAGCACCGGCCTGGTCTACTTCCTCGGCGGCCGCCAGGGAACCACGACCCTCGGCGACGTGTGGACGTTCAACCCCGCCACCGGCACCTTCGCCGACACCGGCGCGGACCTGCCGACCCCGATCTCGAACTACGCCGCCAACGTCCTCTCCGACGCCACCGGCACCGGTCTGTACGTGTTCTGCGGCCGCGACTCCGCCGGCGCTCAGACGCGCGCCGTCCAGGTCTACTACCCGGCCACCAACACCGCGGTGCAGCTCACCGCGGCCGACAACTACCCGGGCTCGGTCTCCTGCTCTGCCGGCCTCAACGTCGTCGTCGGCAACAGGGTCTACGTCGCCGGCGGCCTCGACGCCCTGACCGCCCCGTACAACAGCGTCGAGACCTGGGTGTTCGACCCCACGGCCGCGGCCGGCAGCCGTTGGACCCGCCTCGCCGCCGCCGACCTCGCCCAGGGGCGCGCCTACATCATGGGCGCGGTGGTCGACGGACTGATCTACGCCATCGGCGGCGCCTGGTTCGACGGCTCGCTCCTCAACAACGTCACCACGGTGCAGGTGCTCGACCCGGCCGCGGCGACGCCGTCCTGGACCACCCTCGCCGCGCTCCCGCAGGAGTGCTCCAGCTCGCGCGCCTGGGGCTTCGACTCGTCGAGCCTGTACGAGGACCCCTCGGACAACACCTCGCTGGCGGGCAAGATCATCAGCGGCTGCGGCTACTGGTCCGACGAGGTCAACCTCGTCTTCGCCTACACGGTCGCCACCAACACCTGGGAGGCGTTCCCGTCGCTGCTGATCGACCGGCGCGACATGGCGGGCGAGCTCGTGCCCCTCGCCGGGGCGCCGGCGCTGTGGATCTGGGGCGGGCGGTCCGGCGACGACACCACCCCCACCCAGACCTCGGAGTACTACAGCCTGGCCCTGGTGCCGGTCGAGCTGCAGAGCTTCACCGCCGAGTAGCGCCGCCGGGCCGCTTGCCTGGCGCGGCGCCAACGGCTACGGTGGCGGCGTGGCCGGGCTCGGGTCGAGAGCTGCGCGCGGCGTGGCCGCGGCGCTGCTGGCGGCG
>CAYTJW010000105.1:0-11520 GCA_964438135.1 uncultured Thermoanaerobaculia bacterium | reverse complement strand
CGGGGCGGCTCGACCGACCAGCGGAGGCCCCGATGAGCCCGCCACGCCCGTCCCCGCCCCGCTCCTCCGCCGTGCGGTGGGCGCTCGCCCCCGCCCTGAGCGCCCTGCTCCTCGTCTCCGCCACCTCAGCCAGCCGCGCCGACGACGGCGCATGGGTCCTCACCCGCGTCGAGACCGCGCGCAAGGACACGGCCGACAGCTACCGGGGCGGCGGTAGCGGCGACCTGCGGGTCGCCGACGGCAGCGGCCACGCCGTGGCCAGGGTCCCGGTGAGCGGCACCACCTACACCTGGGAGCTGGACGCGACCTGGCAGAGCCTGCCCGCGCGGCTGGCGCCCGACGAGCTGGCGCCGATCCGCTTCAGGGGCGCGCGGGTCGCCGACTTCCAGTACCGCCACGTGTTCGGCTCGCCCTACCTGCACACGCGCGGCTGGCTCGGCGTCTCCGCCGAAGGCGGATGGGTCTACGCCAGACCCGACGAGGCCCGGCCGGGAGCCGCTCTCCGCGTCGAGATGCGGGCGGACAGCCCGGAGGTCAACGAGCAGACCTACCAGGTCCAGATCCCGGCCGGCCGCCAGAACGCGACCCGGGAGGTCGTCTTCACGGTCTTCTTCGGCGCCGAGGTCTACCCGCAGAGCGAGCCGATCTACGCCGGGGCGGAGGGCGTGGCACGCTACACCTACACCTTCGACCCGGCCGGCGGAGGGGCGTCCCCGCCCGTTCCGGGCAAGCCGGCGCCGCCGCCCTGCGACCGGCTCTCGCTCGACCTCGACGAGGCCGACGGTCCGGTGGTGGTGGCGACGGTGGTGGACCTGTGCGAGCGCCAGCCGCTGCCGGGGGTGACGCTCGAGATCCGGGTCTTCCACACCTGGGACGCGGCGCAGCGGCGGGCGATCAACGGCGAGTACGTCGACCGCGAGCCTCAGATCACCGACGGCAGGGGGCAGAGCCGGATCCCGGTCGGCGGCCCGCCCGGGGACATCTACCGCGTCGACGTGTACGCCTCCAAGGAGGGGTGGGACCGGTCGGACCGGACCATCCACGTCACCATCGGCGGCGCCGCCCCGGCCGCGCCCGAGGCGGGCGCGCGGGACCGGCGGGTCCGCATCACCAACGAGACCGGCGTCACGATCACCCAGCTCTACGGCTCGAACGTCGACCGCGACACCTGGGAGGAGGACATCCTCGGCGCCGACGTCCTGCCGCCCGGCGGCTCGCTGGTGGTCGACTTCGACGACGGCACCGGCGCGTGCTCCTTCGACCTCAAGGCCGTGTTCGCGGACGGCGACGAGGTGACCAAGCTGGGCGTCAACGTCTGCGAGATCTCGACCTTCCGTTTCACCGAGTAGCCGCGGCGGGCCCTGGCGGTCGACTCTCGGGCGGGCGGCCGGGTGGACCGGGGCTCACCGCGCGCCGGCGCCGGTCACGCCCCGGTCACGCCTCTGGCACGATTCGTCACGCCGCCGTAAATCCTCCCGCTAGAACGAGAAACACTCCTTGACAGGGCGCAGGCCGACCCCTAGTGTCACGGGAACGTGAGAATCGCACCGTCACGGGATGGTCAAGAACGGAACGGCTCGGGCAGCCGGGGGGAGGCTCAGATGCGTCGTGCTTCGTTGGTTCTGGTCGTGGTCGCGGTGGTCATGGCAGCCATTCCGGTGGCGGCGCGGCAGGAGCAGGCGCCGACCAGCTCGCGCGAGGCGGTGCGACCGACCTACGACGTCGAGGCGCTGTCCCTGCCGGCGATCGAGCCCGAGCTGCTGCTGGCCGAGGACGCGCTCAACAAGAGCGCGGGGCCCGGCCCGCTGCGCTTCGCGCTGCCGGTCGACGTCAAGGTCACGCCCGAGACGCACGGCACCTGGGAGTCGGTCCCGGGCGGCACCATCTGGCGGCTGCGGGTGATCGCCCGCGGCGCCACCGACCTCAACTTCGGCTTCGGCCGCTTCTACCTGACCGAGGGCGCGACCCTCCACGTCTCGAGCCTGCAGGAGGCCTACTTCCAGGGCCCCTACACCGCCGCCGACAACCGCGACCACCTGCAGCTGTGGACGCCGGTGGTGCCTGGCTCCGAGGCGATGATCGAGCTCTTCCTCGCCGACGGCGCCGAGTACGACCTCGAGCTGGTCCGGGTCGGCTGCGGTTACCGCGATCTGTTCCGGCGCGACCCGCTGCGCACCAAGCAGGGCACCTGCAACGTCGACGTCATCTGCCCGCTCGGCGACGGCTGGCGGGACCAGATCCGCTCGGTCGCGGTCTACGGCACCAACGGCTCGACCTTCTGCACCGGCACCCTGGTCAACAACATCGCCCAGAACCGGCGGCCGTTCTTCCTCACCGCCAACCACTGCGAGATCACCTCGTCGAACGCGGCCTCGGTGGTCGTCTACTGGAACTACCAGTCGCCCACCTGCGGCGCCCTGTCCGGCGGCACCCTCAACCAGAGCACGTCGGGGGCGACCTACCGCGCCTCGAACTACGGCAGCGACTTCACCCTGCTCGAGCTCTCGAGCCAGCCGAACTCGGCCTACAACGTCTACTACTCGGGCTGGGACGCGCGCACCACCACCACGCCGCAGTCGTCGATCGGCATCCACCACCCCAACACCGACGAGAAGGCGATCTCCTTCAACGACGACCCGCTGACCACGGTCAACAGCTGCATCGGCACCGGCGGCTCCAGCACCCACTGGCAGGTCAACAACTGGGAGCAGGGCACCACCGAGCCGGGCTCGTCGGGCTCGGGCCTGTTCGACCCGGCGACCAAGCTCCTGGTCGGCACCCTGTCCGGGGGCTCGGCCGCCTGCGGCAACAGCCTCTCCGACTGCTACGGCAAGATGTCCGTCCACTGGGGCTACGGGATGTCGACCTGGCTCGACCCCAACTCGACCGGCACCCGCTACGTCGCCGGCCTCAACGGCGGCAGCACCGGCAACGTCGCGCCGACCGCCAACTTCACCTCCTCCGTCAGCGGCCTCACCGCCACCTTCACCGACACGAGCACCGACTCCGACGGCTCCGTGGTCGCCTGGAGCTGGGCCTTCGGCGACGGCACCACCTCGACCACCCGCAACCCGAGCAAGACCTACAGCGCGGCCGGCACCTACACCGTCAGCCTGACCGTGACCGACAACGGCGGCGCCACCGGCTCGACCTCCAAGCAGGTGACGGTCTCGTCGACCGGCGTCGTCACCCTGACCAACAACACCCCGGTCAGCAACCAGTCGGCCACCACCGGCACCTGGCTGCACTACCGGATCAACGTGCCGGCCGGCTCCACCAACCTGGTGATGCAGATCTCGGGCGGCACCGGCGACGCCGACCTCTACACCCGCTTCGGCAGCCAGCCGACCAGCTCCACCTACGACTGCCGGCCCTACCTGTCGGGCAACACCGAGTCGTGCACCGTGGCCGCCCCGTCGGCGGGCTACTACTACCTCGGCGTCTACGCCTACGCCGCCTTCTCGGGCGTGACCGTCAAGGCCAGCTACACCACCGGCGGCGGCGGCGGCACCGAGCTGGTGACCAACGGCGGCTTCGAGTCGGGGACCAGCCCGTGGGTCTTCGCGACCTACTCGACGAGGACCTCCGGCTCGGCCCAGGCCGGCACCTACAAGGCGCAGCAGCTCGGCCGCGGCAAGACCACCTCGACCAACTTCTACCAGGCCATCCCGGGCTTCAACGGCGCCACCAAGACCCTGACCTTCTACCTCAAGATCTCGTCGGCCGAGGGGACCACGACCGCCTACGACTACCTGTACGTGCGGCTCAAGAGCACCTCCGGCTCCACCGTCTCGACCCTGGCCACGTTCAGCAACAAGCACAAGACCACCTACTCGAGCTGGAAGCTGGTGACCCTGACCGTGCCGTCCTCGGCCCTCGCCAACTACCGGATCTCGTTCGACGCCACCGAGGACTCGTCGCTGCAGACCACGTTCTACGTCGACGGGGTCTCGGTCAAGTAGCGCAGCGACTCTGCCCGCCCCACCCGGCCGGGGAGCCGCCAGGCTCCCCGGCCTTTTCTCGCCATGGCCGCGCCCACCCTTGCGCCTCGCTGCGGATCGACATACGCTCACCGGTCGACGCGCGGGAAGGGGGGCACCTCATGCGCACGCATCGTGTCGGCGTCGCCGTCGTCCTGGCGGTCGCGGGCCTGGCGGCAGCGGCCGACCTCGAGATCCACACCATCAACGTCCAGCAGGGCGCCGCCAGCCTCGTCGTCGGCCCCGACGGCACCACCGTCCTCCTCGACGCCGGCAACGTCTCCAAGGGGGCGACCCGGGTCGTCCCCTACCTGGCCCGGATCGGCCTGCGGCCGGAGGATGGCCTCGACTACACGATCGCGTCCCACCTCGACGCGGACCACATCGGCGGCCTGCGCGAGGTGCTGGCGAGCTACGACGTGCGGGGGGCGAACCTGTACAACGGCAGCTCCAAGACCAACGCCACGGTCGAGGGCTACTTCGCCGCCGCCGGCGCCACCTCGGCCGGCGGGCCGCTGCCGGCGCTGCCCGGCGACACCATCGCGCTCGGCGACGGGGCGCTCCTGACCGTGGTCGCGGCCCGCGGCGAGGTCCTCGACCACGGCGTCGTCGACGGCGCGGAGGCGAACGAGAACGACCTGTCCGTGGCCGTGCTGGTCCAGTACGGCGACTTCGACTACCTGTGGGCCGGCGACCTCGGCGGCGGCGAGGAGGACCGGGCGTGCACCGGCCGCTCCACCGCCCAGGCGAACGTCGAGACGCCGCTCGCCGAGGCCCTCACGCCCTGGGGCAACTCCCCCTCCCCTCTCCTCGGCGAGGACGGCGTCGACGTGCTGCACGTCAACCACCACGGCAGCGAGTCGTCGACCAACAGCGACACCATGAACCTCCTCAACCCGGAGGTGGCGCTGATCGCCGTCGGCGCCGGCCAGGGCACCAACTACATGCACCCCCGCAAGGACGTGGTCGAGAACGTCCTGCTCGCCCGGGGGGAGTGCATCACCGCCGACCCGGCCCTGGTCCTGCAGACCGAGGAGGGCGCGCCGATCGGGACGCTGACGTCGCGCGCCGGGCACGCGGTCGGGGACATCGTGATCACGACCGACGGCCGCTCCGGCTACACGGTTGCGGCCACCGGCAACGTCAGCCAGGGGCCGGACGAGCGGGAGTCCGCCGGGCTGCCGCTGACCGTCCGCCTCCTCCCCACCGGCCCGTGCCGGCCCGACGAGGCCACCCTGTGCCTCAACAACGGGCGCTTCGAGGTGACCCTCCACTGGGCGACCGGCGACGGCCGCGCCGGGCCGGCCCAGGCCGTGGCCATGACCGCCGACGCGGGCTACTTCTGGTTCTTCGAACGGGACAACGTCGAGGTGGTGGTGAAGGTCCTCGACGGCTGCGGCGTCAACGGCCGCTTCTGGGTCTTCGCCGCCGGCCTCACCGACGTCGGCACCACCCTCCGCGTCCGCGACACGTCGACCGACGACACCCGCTGGTACGACACCACGGCCGGCACGGCCTTCCCGTCGCTGCAGGACGCCGACGCCTTCGCGACCTGCGGCCTCGCCGCCCGCTGAGCCCCCCGGCCGCGACGCCGGGGCTACAGCCGGACCTGCATGCCCAGCTCGACCACCCGGTTGGGCGGCAGGCCGAAGAACGCGGTCGCGGGCCGGGCGTTGCGCGACAGGTAGGCGAACAGCGCCTTGCGCCACGGCGCCATTCGGCCCGGCCCGGTGGTCAGCAGGGTCTCCCGGCCGAGGTAGTAGCTGGTGTCGCCGGACCTGAACCGCAGGCCCTGGCCGCGGCTCCGCTTGAGGGCCCGCGGCACGTCGGGCGTCTCCATGAAACCGAAGCGGGCCACGACCGAGTAGACGCCGTCGCCCAGGTCGCGGACCTCCACCCGCTCCTCCGCCGGCACCGCCGGGACGTGCTCGGTGACCACGTACAGGAGCACGATGGTCTCGTGCAGGACCTTGTTGTGCTTGAAGTTGTGGAGCAGCACCGGGGGCACGACCTGGAGGTTGGAGGTCATGAACACCGCCGTCCCGGGGACCCGGTGCGGCCTCTCCAGCCGGAGCGAGGGCAGGAACTGGTCGAGCGCCACCAGGCCGCTCCGCATCTCGACCGCCAGCAGCTCGCGGCCCCGCTTCCAGGTGACGAAGACCGTGAAGATCGCGGCGCCGACCACGAGCGGCAGCCAGCCGCCGTGGGCCACCTTGACCAGGTTCGCCGACAGGAACGGCAGGTCGATGCCGAGGAACACCCCGACCAGCGCGCCGGCGGCGAGGCGGCCCCACCCCCACCGCTCCCGGGCCACCGCGTAGAGCAGGACCGAGGTGATGGTCATGGTGCCGGTGACCGCCAGACCGTAGGCCGAGGCCAGGCTGGACGAGGAGCGGAAGGCGACGGTCAGGACGCAGCAGGCGACCAGCAGGAGGGCGTTGACCTCCGGGACGTAGATCTGGCCGCGAGCCGTGCTCGAGGTGTGGACGACGTCGAGGCGGGGCGAGTAGCCGAGCTGCACCGCCTGCTGGGCGAGCGAGAACGCGCCCGAGATCAGGGCCTGCGAGGCGATGACCGCGGCCACGGTCGCCACCCCCACCACCGGGTAGAGCAGCGCCTCGGGGGCGAGGGCGAAGAACGGGTTGGCGACGGCGCGGGCGCCGCCGGCGAGGATCGCCGCCCCCTGGCCGAAGTAGTTGAGCAGCAGGCAGGGGCAGACCAGGACCGACCACGCCAGTCGGATCGGCCGCGGCCCGAAGTGCCCCATGTCGGCGTAGAGCGCCTCGGTGCCGGTGAAGCACAGAACCACGGCGCCGAGCACGAACAGGCCCTGGAGGCGGTGGGCGAGGAGGAAGCCGATGCCATGCCACGGCGCCACCGCCGCCAGCACCTCGGGGTGGCGGACGACCCAGGGCAAGCCGAGGGCGGCGATCATCAGGAACCAGACCACCATCGCCGGCCCGAACACCGCCCCGACCCGGGCCGTGCCCCGCTTCTGGACCAGGAACAGGCCGACCAGGATGCCGAGCGAGATCGGCACCACGAACGGCTTCAGGACCGGGGTCGCCACCTCGAGCCCCTCGATCGCGCCGAGGACGGTGATGACCGGCGTGATCATGCCGTCGGCGAACAGCAGGGCGGTGCCGAACAGGCCGAGCAGGATGAGCCAGCGGCGGCCCCGGGCGCGGCCGTTGCCGCCGTGCGCCGGGGAGATGAGGGCGATCAGGGCCATGATCCCGCCCTCGCCGCGGTTGTCGGCGCGCATCACGAACACCAGGTACTTGAGGACCACCACCACGACCAGCGACCAGAACACCAGCGACAGCACGCCGAGGACGTTGGCCAGGGTGGGCTCGGCGCCGTGGCCGGGCAGGAAGCACTCGCGGATGGTGTAGAGGGGCGAGGTGCCGATGTCGCCGTAGACCACGCCGAGCGCGGCCAGCGACAACGTCGCCAGGTCGCGCCGGCTGGCGACCCGCGGCGCGGCGTCGTCGACCTCGACGACCCCGGAGTCGGTCGACGACGGCTCGGTCTCGACCGCAGGCCGGGCAGCCGGCCGGCCCGGGCCGGGCAGCGGTTTCCGCGACATGGTCTCTCTCCGACGCCTGCGAGGTGAGCTGACGGGCTCGGGCCGAAGAGATTGCCCTACGCCTCAGGCGATTCGCCCCACGAGTGGTTCCCCCGCTCCCGCCCTCGGCGGGACTCGGCGCTCCTGCAGCGTATACACCCGGTGCGGGTCGGCCGGACCGGTCTTGACGCCGTCTTGACGCCTCCCGACCCACTCTTGCCGCGTCCTTGACCACCCCGGGCCGCCGTGCCGTGGCGCGTCGTTGACGGGACCTTGACGCACGCGGCCCCGACCTTTCCACCCGCTTGACCCACCGTGCCCGACACTCCTGGCGATGGCCGACGCACGCCGAGACACGGCTCCCTTGCGCCCCCGGGGCGGGGGCGGCGGCCGGGCGCTGGCCGACCACCTCGCGTGCGAGCAGCTGACGTCCCGCCGCCGCTTCCTGACCTCGGTCCTCGCCCTGCTGTCGGCCCCGGTCTGGGCGATGGCGCTGTGGCCGCAGCTGCTGGTCGGCCCCGACCGCCGCTTCCTGCTCTACCTGTTCGGCTTCCTGCTGGCGTCGAGCGCCTGGGCGGCGGTCGAGGAGCGACGGGCGGTGCGGCGACTTCGGCGGACCCTCGCCGACTGCGCGGGGTGCGGCGAGCTCGGGCGGGGGTCGGGCTCGCCCAACCGGCCGTGACCGCCTGTGTCATCATGCCCAGGTGGACCCCGAACGGCAGGCGAAGGCCGACGGCGTGGCGACCTGGCGACCCGGCTGGCGGCAGGTGGTCGACGCCCTGGCCCTGGTCGCCGCCGCCACCGCTCTCGGCCTGCCCCTGGTCGGCCGCCTCGAGCCGACCAACCTGGTCATGGTCTACCTGGTCGCGGTGCTGGTCGCCGCGCTCCGCCTCGGGCTGGTCCCGGCCCTGGTCGCCGCCGCCGTCTCGGTGGTCGCCTTCGACGTCATGTTCGTGCCGCCCCGGCACAGCTTCACCGTCCACGACACCCAGTACCTGATCACCTTCCTCGGCCTGTTCCTGGTCGGGGCGGTGACCAGCACCCTGGTCGCCCGCCTCCGCACCCAGACCGCGGCGGCCGAGGCCCGCGCGGCGCAGACCGCGGCGCTGCTCAGCCTCTCCCGCCGGGTCGCCAGCCTGAGCCGGCCGCGGGACGTGGCGTCCTGCCTGCTGGAGGAGGTGGGCCAGGCGAGCGGCTCAGGAGGGCTGGTCCTGGCGCTCGACGAGCCCGTGGAGACCCTCGCCGGCTCCCCCCGGCCGGAGGCCCTGACCGCCGCCGACCTCGAGGCGGCGCGCTGGTGCTCGCGCCACGGCCAGGCGGCCGGCCGCGGCACCGCCACGGTCCCCGGGGCGAACCACCTGTGGCTGCCGGTCCTCGCCGGGCGCGAGCCGGAGGTGGTCCTCGGCCTGGCTGCAGACCCCGCCGGTCAGGAGCTGGCGCCCGACCGGCGGCAGCTGGTGGAGGCGCTGGCGGCGCAGGCGGGGCTCGCCCTGGAGCGCGCCGAGCTCGCCGAGCAGGCGCGGCACGCCGAGCTGCTGGCGGCGGCCAACCGCCTGCACCGCGCCATCCTCGGCTCGGTCTCGCACGACCTGCGGACCCCGCTCGCCACCATCGTCGGCGTGCTCTCGACCCTGCGCGAGCAGGGCGACCGTCTGGGCGACGAGGCGCGGGCCGGCCTGCTCGCCGAGGCGGCCGACGAGGCCGCGCGGCTCGACCGGGTGGTGGGCGGCCTGCTCGACCTGTCCCGTCTCGAGGCCGGGCGCCTGGAGCTGCACCGGGAGGCGATCGAGCCCCAGGACCTGGTCGGCTCGGCCCTCAACCAGTCGCCGGTGCGGTCCGAGTCCGACCGCGTCCGCCTCGACGTGCCGGCCGACCTGCCGGCCGTGGCCGGGGACGCCGCGCTCCTCACCCAGGCGCTGGTCAACGTCCTCCACAACGCGCTCAAGTTCTCCCCCGCCGGGAGCGTGGTGGAGGTGACGGCGAGGGCGGCCGGCGGGGCGGTGCTGCTGGCGGTTCGCGACCACGGCGAGGGCATCCCCGAGGCCGAGCTGGAGCGGGTGTTCGAGAAGTTCTACCGCGCCCGCCGGGGCGACGTGGCCGGCGGCAGCGGGCTCGGCCTGGCCCTGAGCCGCGGCATCGTCGAGGCGCACGGCGGCCGGGTCTGGGCGGAGCGGGCCGCCGCGGGCGGCACCGTGGTCTCGGTCGAGCTCCCGGCGGAGGGTGACCCACCATGAGCACGGCTCGGGTCCTGGTGGTCGACGACGAGCGGCCGATCCGGCGGTTCCTGCGCGCCGCGCTGGCGGCGGCCGACATGGAGGTGGCCGAGGCCTGCTCGGGGGAAGAGGGGATCCTGGCCGCGACCGCCTTCCGGCCCGACGTCATCGTCCTCGACCTCGGCCTGCCCGACCTCGACGGCGTCGAGGTCATCCGCCGCCTGCGCGAGTGGTGCCGGCAGCCGATCGTGGTGCTGTCGGTGCGCGGTCGCGAAGACGACAAGGTCGAGGCGCTCGACGCCGGCGCCGACGACTACCTGACCAAGCCGTTCGGGGTCGGCGAGCTCCTGGCGCGCCTCCGGGCCGCGCTGCGCCGGGCCGCGGGCCCGGCCGACGAGCCCGTGTTCAGGGCCGGCGGCCTGGAGGTGGACCTCGCCCGCCGGCGGGTCCGCCGCGACGGGCTCGAGGTCGCCCTGACCCCGACCGAGTACGACCTGCTCCGCCTCTTCGTCCGCCACGCCGGTCGCGTCCTGACCCACCGCCAGATCCTGCGCGAGGTGTGGGGGCCGGGCTACGTCGAGCAGAGCCACCTGGTGCGGGTGACGGTCTCCAACCTCCGTCGCAAGGTCGAGCCCGAGCCGGCGCGACCCGCGTACCTGCTGACCGAGCCCGGGGTCGGCTACCGGCTGCGGGAGGGCGACGGGTGAGGGCGGGCGCCGATCAGCGCCCCTCCGGGATCAGCGTCAGGCTGACCACCGCCGCCTGCCCATCGGCCGCCGCCCCCTCGCCCAGCGCCGCCGAGATCACGCACCGCCGGGGCAGCGCCGGCCCCGGGTCGTGCTCGAAGCGAAGCCGGGTCGGGGCGTCCCAGCTCACCTTCGGCGGCTCGGCGTGGGCGCCGAACGCCCCGGTCAGCTCGGCCACGGTCAGCGTCACACCGGACGCCAGCACCAGCTCGACCGACCGGGTCTCGCCGGAGGAGCGGTCGCGGGAGACGATGACCCGTTCGAGCGCCGCGGCCGCGGGCCTGACGTAGACCGCCGAGCGGCCCTCGCTCTCGACCGCGCCCAGCCCGGTGGCCAGCTCGCTGGCCGCCACCGGGCCCCGGCTCAGGGTGCCGCAGAGGTCGAGGACCAGCAGCAGCAGGGTCTCCATGAGGATCGCCCCCCCTCCCCCCCGCCCGCGGGCCGGCCGGGGGCCCGCGCGCGGGCCCGGGGGCGACGGCACTCGAACCCAACCCGGCGGCGAGTCCCGCGGGGCCCCCGCGCGCGGCCGCCCAGCGCACGGCCCCGCCCGGCGCCACGGCGCGCACGCGGCCCTCGTCGGAGCCGAAGTAGACCGTGCCGTCGTCGCCCACGGCCGGCGACCCGTCGTTGTCGCCGCCGGTGCGGACGTGCCAGCGCACGGACCCGTCCGGGGCCAGCGCGAAGAAGTACCGCCCCTGGGTGCCGAAGTAGACCGTCCCGTCGGGGGCCAGCGCCGGGCTCGAGAAGATCTTGGCGCGATCGGTCCCGGCCTCGAAGGCCCAGCGGAGACTGCCGGCAGCCCGCAGGGCGTAGAGCGTGGTGGCGCAGCCCACCAGCACGGTGCCGTCGGCGGCCACCACCGGCGAGGTGTCGACGTCGAAGCGCCCGTCCTCCACCGGCTGCCCCGGCTGGGCGCGCCGGGCCGTCTCGAAGACGAACCGCTGGCGGCCCTGCGCGTCGAGCGCCCAGAGCCGGTCGGCGTCGGAGCCGAAATAGACCGTGCCGTCGCGGCC
>CAYTJW010000104.1:0-11538 GCA_964438135.1 uncultured Thermoanaerobaculia bacterium | reverse complement strand
ACCCGAAACGCGCTTCTCAGCCGGAACCACGCGGTTCTACACAGCCGCCGACAGATGGAGAGGTCACGGGCGCGGCACAGTCGACGCCAGTCAGCGGTCACGATGGTTCTCCTCGGTGAGGTCGGCGCGGAAAGTAGCTAGGACCTCGTCGCGCCCGGGCAGGTGTTCCTGCTCGAGGCGGTCGGCTTGCTGGACGACACGTTGCACCAGCATCGCCACGCGCGGCGCGTCAGCCCTCTCGTCCTCGGCGAGCAGCACGTCGTCCTCGACGGTGAGGTCGTACGTCATCTCGCGGTCCGTCTCGATCGCCCCGATGCGCATCGCCACCCTCGCCGCGCTGGAGACGATGGGAGCCGGGTCGTCCTCGGGGCCGACCCGCCCGACCGGGCTGACGCAGCGCACGACCGGGCGCACGCCAGCCGAGCGGAGGAGGAGCGAGAAGGGTTGCACCCGGTCGCGAAGGCGTGCGGTGCCGAGCAGCAACCCCGGCTCCGAGCCTGCGCGAGGCTCCCAGACGATGTCCAGGCCCGGCAGCGGGGTGCTCGCGAGCCGCTCGAAGCGGGCTCTCAGCTTCCCGGCGTCTGCAGGCCCGACGGCGAGCGGCTGGGAGTCGTGCGTCAGGTGCTGGGGCATGACCGGGAACGCGCTGCGCAGCCTCTCGGTGATCTGCGGCACGGAGCGACCGCTGCGCAAGATCTCCCTGCAGGCGTCGATCTTCTTCTCGTCCCCCCGAGGTGGTGTCAGCCCCTCGTGCATGAGGCGCAGGAACTCGTTCATGCGCTCGAGCACGCGTCGCACCTGGAGCACCTCGACCGTGTCCTCCAGGTGCGGGAAGTAGACCTGCAGGAGCTCAGCCGGGGCGGGCACTCTCGCGTCGATCGCGCCGAGACGCCGCTCCGTCTGGGAGCAGACCCGATCCACCCGGCCGATGCGCTGCTCCATCGACGACGGGGTCCAGGCGATGCCGTAGTGGTAAACCGACGAGCAGAACGTGTGGAGATCCTCGCCCTCCTGGAGCAGGTCGGTCGTCACGAGGACGAGGGGGTAGCCCGGCATGCGGAACTGGCGCACGAGCGTCTGGTTGACCTGACCCGACATGCCGCCGACTGGCTGTTGGGCCCCCAGCAGCTGGCCGAAACCCCGGGCGGTCTCGCTGAGCGGGCGCGACCAGGCATCGGGGTCGTTGACGTCGAGGAGGAGGTCGAAGTTCTCGGCGATGTCCGCGAGCTCGTCGAAGGCGCCCCAGGCCCGCTCCGCTCGCGGCGTGTGCATCTGGGCCTCGAGCAGGTCGAGGTACTCGTGGATTCTCGCGGCCTCGGCCTGGGCTGCGGGGTCGTCGGTCGATTCCTGAACCCCGGGGTCGAGACTCCCCAGGCGCCGGATCGTCATGACGTAGAGGTCGATCAGGCCGTGCCCGAGGCGTGCCGCCGAGGCGAGGAGCTGCCCACGGATCTCCTCTTCGCGGAACGCCCGTACAGGGTCTTGGTCTTTCGACTCCGGCCACAGACGATGGCGGAGGTCCGAGCGTTCCCGCAGCTCGGTGAAGAAGGTCGGCAGCTCGAGCCAGTTGCCGACCTCGGGGGCCTCGTCGGCGCACGCCTTCCGCACGGTCGGCTCGAAGCGCTGCTGCCAGACCACCCCTGCCCGTCGCTGGTGTGTGCCGCGGTGGCCCTTCAACAGCTCGATCGCCGCCGCCTGAACGGCCTCGAACCTGTCGGCCCGCGCGTGCTTCTTGGCGCGAGAGAGGAAGCGTCTCGAGCCCTCCCGTAGACGAGCCCGCAGGTCCTCCCGGTGGAACCCCAGAGCCTCAGCCAGCCTCGCGTCCACCTCGCCAGGTCGGCACCCCAGGACGTCGGCAACGTAGTTGTCCGCGAAGAAGGTAGCGAGGACGGCGCCCCGCTGGATGAAGCGCTGCTGGATGGTGGCGCCGCTCGTCACCCCGCGCGGGCCCTCCCCGCGGAAGAACCACGCGAAGAAGGTGTCTCTCCCCCCGGGGTCGACGCCGCCCTCACCCTCAGGCTGGGCCCCGGCTCGCTGTAGTGGCTCATCGCGAGCCTGGGCCTCGCGCTTCTCCCGCCGATAGCGTTCGAACAGAGCTTCCAGCCTCGAGTGGAGAGCCGACGGGAGCCCGGCGAGGAGCCGCGCCCTGAGCCAGGCGTCGTACCGGTCGTCGAGCTTCCGCTCGAGCTCCCTCACCGACCCCACGCGGCGGACGAAGACCAGGGCCTTCTCGCCCCGCTCCCACACCCCCGAGAGCGAGTCGACGACCGCGTCCATCTTCGGGTGGGGCATCTCGGCGTCGAATCGCTTCCGGTAAGACCGAGCGAGCCGGTTCACGTCGGCGACGTCGATGCCCTCTCGCTCGAGCAGCTCGTCGGTCTGCTCGGCGTCGTCGAAGTTGCTCTCCGATGGGTCGTCCCGCTTCAGCCGGGTCGTCTCGAGGAAGCTCTCGAACGAGGCGAGCATGCCGATCTGGAAGGAGCTGTTGAACCGCGAGTGACCGAGGAGCTCGCTCACCTTCTTCTGCACCAGCGCCACCACGAGCCGCTGCCTGGGGTCCTCGATCAGGATCGGCTCGTCGTGGGCGTGCGCGCCCCCGCGGCGCCACTCCCGACGGTATTGGTTCTTCGTGCGCTCCTCGCCACCGACCCGGATCGTGGTCACGCGGCGGATCAGGAACTCGGCCGCCTTCGCCCTCTTCTCTTCCTCCGGCGCGTCGGGTTCACGGAGAGCTCCGAAGGGCTTCGCTCGACCGACGACATCGAGCTGGTTCCAGAGGTGCCGATAGGACTCCTCCACGGGCGTGGCGGAGAGGAAGAGCACGCGCTCGGCCCGGGGCCCGTACCCCGGGAAGACCTCCTGATCGACCTCGACGTCGGCGCGGCCCAGGGCGAGCGCCAGGACGCGGTTGCGAGCGGCGACCCGCTCCCCGAGCCCGTGCTTGAGGTTGTGGCCCTCGTCGATGATCACGAGGTCGAACCGGGGGAGCGCGCAACAGATGGCCCTGGCGACGTTGTCCTTGAACGCCTGCTTGCTGCGGAGGTCGAACGCCTCGCCCGGGAGCCAGGGCAGGTGCTCGCGCAGCTCGGCACGGTAGCGGCGGGCGGCCTCGGGGTCGACCGTGCCCTGCCCGGTCACCGGGAGGCTGAAGCTCGTCAACCGCACGAAGAAGTCGCGGTTGGGGTCGAGCGACACCTGGCGGACCAGGTCGAGCAGGCTGCCGCAGGCCACGAGCGGCCGGCATGGTCGGCCGTCGAGGGCCTTCACTCGCATGTCCGCGAAGCGAACGTTGTGCGCGACGAAGTTGCGGAGCTCCTTCATCCACTTGCGCTGGATGTTCTCGCGCGGGGCGATGACGAGCACTCGGAAGCCGGGGTCGTAGTGGCGGAAGAGGGCGAGGGCGCCGAGCGCGACGTAGGTCTTGCCCATCCCGACCTCGTCAGCGAGGTACGCGACCCTGCGCTCGGTCAGGATGCGGTGGATCGCCACCGCGCCTTCGAGCTGCTCCTCGGCTCGCTGCCCGTCGCCAATCCGGGCGCCGAAGGCGAGCAGTCTGCGGGCACAGGCCGTGCCGATCATGGGCGGTCCTCCCCGACCGGCTCGGCGCGGCGGTGGAACCTCGGGTCGAACCAGTCGAGGAACTGCTCGAACCCCTCGGGGTTGCCGTCGATCAGGCTCCGGCGGACGGCGGCACGGCGCTCCTCGACCAGCTTCGTCAGCCTCCTCGCGTCGGCTCCGCGGTCCGACCAGTACTCCCGGTAGTCTCCGGCAATCGCGTGGCACAGCTGGTGGGCGCAGCCGAGGATCACGTAGGCCTCGACCTCGTCGCAGCCGGCCTCGGGCGAGGTCGCGCGCTCGAGGAGGCTGATGAGGGAGTCGTACCTCCTGCCGAAGACACGATAATCCGCCTCCTTGTCGCGCCCCGACTCGAGCGCTGCCCGCACCGCCCGCTCCAGGCAGCCGAAGCCATGGAAGATGCCGGCGAAGCGGCCGAAGAGCGTGTCGATGTCCGCCCTGGCACGGAGGCGAACGACGAGCTCCGCCCCCTCGCCGGCCAACGCGAGCTCCGGCGCCCGCGCCTCGACGAAGGCCGCCCGCTGCTCCGGGGCGAGGAGCGCCCAGTAGCGCAGGATGTCCGCCACCGTGAGGCGGAGCAGCAGGGAGGGCTTGTGCGACATGCCCTCCTCCTGCACCAGGAGGAGGCGCGGCACCTCGCCTTCCCCGTGGACCTCGAACAGCGATGTTTCCTCGAGCAGCTCAGCAATGCGTCGCGCGGTCTCCTCGCCGAGCTTCGTCCAGGCGCGGGGTGGCAGGGCAGGGCTCCTGCCGACCACCAGACCTCGGGCCGTGATCATGAGCTCGGGCGACAGGCCCGGGGCGTCCCAGAACGCCTCGGCGACACCCCGATCCCAGTGGTACCGGAGGGTCAGCCGTGTTCCCGTCGGCTCTGGAGCGGGCTCACCGTCGGTGCCGGCCTCGAACCCGGGCGGTGGGTCGTCGTCCACCTCCAACCAGAAGTCCGGGCGGCGATCCGGGACGAGGTCGACGAGGAACCCGGTCTCGACGTTGCCCCGGCCTCTGTGGGCGGCCGTCGTGAGATTCGCCGATCCGACGAAGCAGAGCTCGCGCCTGGGGTGCTGGGAGAAGAACCGGTAGACCTTGGCGTGCACGAATCGCTCGCCGGCGCCCTCGCCCCGGCCGAGCCGGAGAGGCGCCTTCGGCAGGCGGCCCCATCGGACGCCGGGAAGGGCGCGCACCGCCTCGTAGAGCTCGGCCCGGCAGAGGCCTTCGCCCGCGGCGGACCTGGGGAGGAAGACGCGAACCTCCTCGGGCCGGAAGCGGTCGACGAGGTCCTGCAGTGGCCCGCTGGACGGGGCGTCGTCGAGGTAGGGCGATATCACCTCCAGGCACATCCCCCGCGGCAGGCGGCCCGCCGCTCGGTGGAGGAAGTCGACGAAGGGTTCGGGGCTCGCGAAGAAGTGGGTACGGCGACCCTGCCGAGGGGGTCGCCTGTTCGCAGGCACGAGGGGTTCGAGTAAGGCCAGGATCTCCCGCAGCGCCCGCTGCTCGCCGCCCCCCCTCGCCCTGCGACGGAGGTCGGTCAGGAACGACACCATGTCGCGCGCCAGGAACGACGGCTCACCCGCGAGGAGTTCCTCGACATGGCACGCTTCGAGGTTCTCCCACCACCCCGACCGGGTCAGGTTCGCCGAGAGGCTCGCGACAATCAGCGCCTGCGCACCGCCTTGTTCCGCCTCGACGAGGAGGAAGACGTTCTTGGGGTGGAAGACCCCGGCATGATGCCGGACTGGGATCCGCCGCACGTCGAGCTTGGCCGAGCTGGCGTCGCCCGCCACCAGCCCGCCGGCGTCGTAGTAGACCGCCACCTCCCCGGCGAGCCCGTGCAAGGCGTCCTCGAGCTGCAGCTGCCGGATGGCGGCCGCGTGGCTGAGCGGGGCGTCGAGGAAGACCGGGAGAACCTCCAGCTCGAAGAACCCGGGGTCGAGCTGGTAGGTGAGGAAGACCGCGGACCGCAGGCGGCGCCCCGTCATCCGTTCCTGGAAGTGCTCCGAGAGGACGACGCGCGGGAGCTCGCCCACCTCAGGCCCCCTGGAGTGCCGCCGCGATGCTGCGCAGCGCGTCGAGGAAGTAGGGACAACGCCACATCGTGGCGACCTCGCTCCGGTCCGGGAGGGCGCCTCGTTCGTCGCGGACGTGCACGTGCAGCGCATCCTGGCGCACCTCGACCCATGGGGCGCCTCCGCGTGCGGCCATGACACTCGCGTTCTGCTCCACCAAGAGCCTCACGAGGCTGGAGTAGTCGCCCGTCGAGAGGGCGTAGGCGATGCCGAACCACCGGTCCCCGGCACCGTCGTCGCCCGGCCCGACCTCTCCCCGGAGCTGAGCGAACGCCTCCGGGTGGACGGTCCGCAAGCCTGATCCCCACGCTTCCCCCAGCCGCCCCGCCACGGCGGCCACGCTCTTCCCGTCGAGGCCGAGAAGGTACGCGAACACGGCCGACGCTGGCGCCAGCACGCGCTCGCTGGTCAGGATGCGCTCCAGCCGATGCGCCAGGGGGTGCCAGTCCTCGCCTCGGGCTCGAGTTTCCTTCTCGAGGTCAGCGACTTCCTGCGGCGACCAGGTGAAACCCGCTCGACCGAGGGTGAGCTCGAGGAGCTCGGCGAGTTGCCGCTGCCGACCCTCGGTCGAATCGTCAGGGCCACCGTGGAGCAGGGAGGTGCGGTAGAACCCGCGCTCCCGGGCGAGCACCCTGCGCCGGAGGACGCGCGCCACGGACGCCACCATGGGCTTGTCGGCGCCACGCACGTCGACCCGGTATGAGGTCCGACGGAGCACCTCGAGGATCCGCTGCGCCCCCCTCCCGGCTCCCTTTTGTAAAGCAGGGAGGTAGGTCCTCTCGACGAATTCCACTGCCAGTGGCGTCAGTCTCGGCGGGTCGCCGTCGATGAGCCCGGACGCTCGGGCCGGCATCGTGTACAGGCCCCACAGCCCGTACATCTTCTGGTTGCCGAGGATCTGGTGCGCTCGATCAGCCGAAAGCGTGACCCGTGAGCCCTGGGACAGGTTCTTGCGGACGCGCTCGGTGCCGCGAAAGGAGTAGTCCTCGTTGATCTCGGCCCGCGCGTACGCGGCGAGCTGCTCCCACCTGAGGAAGGTCGCGAGCTCCGAGCCGGGCCCGAGGTCGTCGGCCAGCAGTCCAGCGAAGTAGTAGCCCAGCACCAGCGTGGTGAAGTCTCGCAGGGAGTTGCTGACGGTGGTGAGGTTCCCCACCACCTGCCGGCCCAGGCGCGTCCAGATCTGCTGGGTCCCGAGCGGGTCGCGCGAACCCTTGACGGCAGCGCGAGGGTCGAGATCAGTGAAAAACGGCGTGGTCAACATCGGTCAGGTGACGCCTGCTCTCGGACGAGCCACCAGGCACCATGATAGGCCTGGAGCACCCGCAGCAAGCAAGGGGGTTCGGAGTCATGCGTGGGAGCCACCCCATCCACCCGATCAGAGCGGAGGCCGCTGCCGGCGCGTTCCTCTCGGTACCGCCTCTCCGGCGAGGGGCCGCACGCAGCCGCGGCGTGTGATCCAACCGACCCATGGCAGGGGCGACCCCAGCCATGAGCCGCTCAGCCAGCGGGTTCACCGTCACCGATACATCCGCCCGCTCGCCCTCTGCCGCCGTCGACAGCGATCGACCCTGCACGGGAGCGGCACGGCAGACAGGTCCCCGCGCTGCGGGCGCCACGCAGGCGCGCTACTCGTCCCCGAAGTAGTCGGAGTCGATGCGCTTGACCTCGTAGGTGGCAACGGTCGTCACGCCGAGGTTCAGGTCGATCATGTGCTCGGCGAGGTGCTCGCCGTCGATCAGCACGACCCTGGGGTCGATGTGGGACACGTAGTCGTGCGCCTCGGCGGAGAAGGTGCCGGTGGTGAGGAACACCCCCTTGCGAGCGCGCTTGCCGTGCAGGGCGCCGACGAACTTCTGGATCTCGGGCCGGCCGACGCTGCCGCTCCACTTCTTCGCCTGGACGTAGATGGTGTCGAGGCCGAGCCGGTCCTCGCTGATCGTGCCGTCGATGCCCTCGTCGCCGGCGCCCCCGATCGCCTCGCCCGCCTCCTTGCGGGAGCCGCCGTAGCCCATGCGGAGAAGGAGCTCGACGACCAGACGCTCGAAGGCCGCCGGGGTGCCGGCCTTGACGCGGGCGAGGAGGTCCTCCGCGAGCTCGGAGCGGATGCGCTGGTGGGCCGCCTCCAGCTCCTCCTCGGGGGTCTCGGTCGCGTCCTCCGGCGCGAGCTCCGGCTCGGCGTCCGACGGGCTCTCGTGCCGGCGGCGGAACTCGACGAACTCCGGAAAGCGACGGAGGAAGCGGATATCGATCCGCTCGGGCGCCGCCTGGAGCACGTCGGCGCCGCGGGTCGTGATGCAGAATCGGCCGCGAGCCGGGAACGACAGCAGGCGGGCCTTCTGCAGGTAGATCTTGGCCCACGCGACGCGGTTGGCGAACACGCGCTGCCGCCCGCTCGGGAGCAGCTGAGCGCGCTCCTCCGGCGAGAGGCGGAACCGGTCGGCGAGGGTCTCGCGCGCCTCGGAGAGGGAGTGCTCCTCACCGTCGGCGCACATGGAGAGCAGTGGCAGCATGATGGTCTGGAAGTCCGGGATCGCCATGCGGCGCACTATACGCCTCGAGAGCTGAGTCGCCGCTGTGCGCGACAACCCTCGCGCTGGTCCCGCGGAGGACTCCACGGCTCTCGAGTCGGGCCTGCTCCCCGTGCCGGGCCCAGCGCTGTGGCCATCTTCGCGCGCTCCGTCTCGGGCACTCTCGCCGAGCTGGACCTGAACCGGTACCTGGTCCAGCGTTGTTGACGTTGCCGCGAGGCAACAGCGACGGCGAGGGGGCAGAGGGCCCAGCCGAGCCTCGCGTTGGGCACAGGCCCTTTCGCCTCGGCTCAGACAAGGTCGACAACGCTGGGCCCGGCACCGAACTCGATCTACCGATCCGCGGCGGTAGCCCGCGCGGCACGGAAACGCTAGCCTGGGGCGAGGCGCCGGGCCACAGGGCATCGCGGCTCGCAGCGCGCCAGAAACGGACGACACCATGGTCGACACGTTGTCCCCGTCGCGACCAGCTGGCAGCCAGCAGGCGGCCGGCAATCCCCTGGCGTTGGCCGTCGCCCGCCAGATCCTCGACGGCGCCCACGACTTCTCGTTCAGCTTCGACGAGAAGGAGGTGCGGGTCGAGGCGGAGCGGATGCCGCCGCCGCCGTGGCCGGCGGCGGGCTTGACCGGGCTGTCGCCAGAGGCCCACGGGCCGTGGCCGGCGAGCGTGCGGCTGCGCTGCTCGTGGGTGACGGGCTCGACGACTCTCCTCCTGGAGGTCTCGTACTGGGGCTCGAACGACGCCTACCGTGACCTCGTCTCGCTGCGGGCGTGGTCTCCGGCCGGGCGCCGCGAGCTCCTCTGGATCACTCTCGCGCTGCCCCTCGACCCGACCCGGGGCGTGGACGAGGCGGTGATCACGGCCACGTTCGTCCCCTCGCGCAGGCGCGACGAGGAGGCAGAGCCCGCCATCGCCCGTGCCGCGGCGGCCCGGGGCGTCCTGGCCAGGTCCGGCCTGCCGCTCGCGTCGTCAGCCCAGGTCGAGGTGTGCCGCGTGCGCATGGCCGACGGCCGGGTCTCCCCGGCAGCCGGCGAGGTGTTCGAGCGGCTGGCACGCCTCACCGTCTTGAAGATGCCGTTCTTCCTGCGGGAGACCGAGGGCGTGGAAGGAGCCCTGCTCTTCGAGAGCCCCCGCGAGGCCCAGGCGGCGCCGACGCTGCGCGAGGCCGAACCCAACCCGGAGGGCAAGCGTGCCGGGCTGTGGCCGCTGCCCGGGGGCGTCCGGCAGTACAAGCAGACCCTGGACGCGCTGCTCGAGGAGATCGAGCCGGAGCCGATGCCGGTCCAGACGCTCGCCGTGCTCCTGCGCGAGCGCTACGAGGTCACGGGCGAGACCACCCGCAAGGGCTACACGGGCGTGCTGACCCATCTCGGGCTGTGCACGGTGAGCGAAGGGCGGATCGCGCTCACACCGGCGGGGCAGGAGTACCTGCAGAGCCGCGACCCGGTCCAGTTGTTCGAGCGACTCAACGCGAGCTTCACTGGCATCCTCGAGGTGCTCGTCATCGCCCGGGTCGTCGGAGCCGTCGACAGTGACAGGGTTCGGGAGGCGCTCAAGGGGCTGCTGGACGTGAGGTGGGAGACCAACTTCCAGGTCAACTACCGCCGCAACTGGTTGCTCTCGCTCGGGCTGACGGCGCGCTCCGCGGCCGGAGACTCCCTGACCGAACTTGGGGCGCGCGTGCTCGAGACGCACGCGGAGGAGGCGGCGGGGATTCGGGAGCGGCTCGAGCAGCTCTTGGACGAGCTGGGGCCCGCCCTGCCCGCCGAGGGCGAGGAAGAGCTCATCAGCGGCGACACCGCGGCCACGGCGCCGGGCCTCGACGACGAGAAGCCTGCGCCCCGGGTCGAGCCCTCCGCGTGGAGTG
Source organism: uncultured Thermoanaerobaculia bacterium (assembly GCA_964438135.1). GTDB lineage: Bacteria > Acidobacteriota > Thermoanaerobaculia > Thermoanaerobaculales > Sulfomarinibacteraceae > CAYTJW01. The sequence continues at coordinate 1,503 of CAYTJW010000104.1, read as the reverse complement.
CGGACCGGGTCGACCTCGAGGCGGCGATGGTCGCGCCCTTCGCCCGCGACCTCGAGCTCCCCGGCGGCGCGGTCGAGCGGGCGGTGGCGGCCCTGTCGGCCGGCAAGCACCTGCTCCTGGTCGGGCCGCCCGGCACCGGCAAGACCGAGCTCGCGCACGCCCTGGTCGAGGCCGCCAGCGCCGAGGGCTACTGCTCCGGCGCGTTCGTGGCCACCGCCTCGGCCGACTGGACCACCTTCGACACCATCGGCGGCTACGCGCTGCAGCGGGACGGGTCGCTCTGCTTCCGCTCCGGCGCGCTGCTGCGCGCCATCGAGCAGTGGCAGTGGCTGGTGATCGACGAGCTCAACCGCGCCGACGTCGACCGCGCCTTCGGCGAGCTGATGACCGTGCTCGCCGGGCGGACCACGGACACCGCCTACCAGCTCGACGACGGGCGCACGGTCCGCATCGGCCCCGACCCGCGGGCCAGCCACCCCATGCCGCGGACGTTCCGGGTGCTGGCGACGATGAACACCTGGGACAAGACCTCGCTCTTCCGGCTCTCCTACGCCGTCCAGCGGCGCTTCGCCATCGTCACCGTCGGCCTGCCGGACGACGGTGCGCTCGCCACCCTGCTCCGCCGCCACGCCACCCAGCAGGGCCCGGACGCGCCGCTCGAGGCGGCGGCCGCGAGCGCGCTGGTCGAGCTGTTCTCGACCCGGTCACTGCTCGGGGTGCGGCCGATCGGCCCGGCCGTGGCGCTCGACGTGATCCGCTACATGCGGCGGCGCGCGGCCGGCGCGAGCACGCTGCAGGGCGACGCGCTCGCCGAGGCGCTGGCCCTGCTGCTGCTGCCGCAGCTCGAGGGGCTCGACCACGACGGCGCCGTGCGCGCCTTCGAGGCCATGGACGCGGCGCTCGCCGGCTGGACCTCGGCCGAAGGGCGGGAGGAGCTCCGCCAGCGCTTCGCCGAGGTGTTCCCCCAGGTCGCGCTGCCATGAGCCCGGGCGGCGAGGGCTGGGACGCCTACCTGCGCGCTCGGTTTCCCGGCTACCTGCTGCCGGAGTCGGCCGCCGAGCGGCTGTCGGTGGAGGAGGCGTCGCGGTTCCTCGCCGCCCTGAGCCGCCGCTCCGACCAGCTCGCCATCCTGCGCGGGGCGAGCCTGCTCGCGCCGCGGCTCGACGAGCTGCGGGGCTTCGTGCTGGGCGCGCTCCCGGACGTCGTCCGCAACCTGCCGTCCCGGACCGAGTGCCTGCGCCGCGAGTGGGAGGGGGGGTTCCAGGGGCGGCTGGTCGTGCCCGCCACCCTCGCCCTGCACGCGGCCGGGCGGCGCACCGCCTTCGTCACCCGGTCGCGGCGGCGTGTCTTCGACCTGCCGGAGAACGTGCTGCTGCGCGCGGTGTGCGAGCGCCTGCTCGGGGTCCTGGTGCTGCTGCGCGACGGCCGGGCGCTGCCGGACACCGGCTGGGGCACGGGTCTGCGCGAGTGCGAGGGGGCCCTGCGGCGCACGCTGGCCGCGAC
>CAYTJW010000103.1:0-11556 GCA_964438135.1 uncultured Thermoanaerobaculia bacterium | reverse complement strand
CCGCGCTCCACTTGGCGCTGGCCGAGGCGCTGGGCCTGCCGCGCGCGGCCGTGGACCCGGGGTGCCTCGGCGACGACGCGGCGATGTTGCTCGACGCCGACCAGCCGGCCGTGGAACCCTTGCCCGAGTGACGCGGCCCCCACGCCCGGCGCGGGGCGGCGAGGTTTGCGCTATCCTGACCGGCCATGAGCGACTCGCGCCCCCTGCTGTCCACCGCCGTGGTCGGCACCGGCCACCTCGGCCGCCACCACGTCAGGATCCTCAGCCAGATGCCGGGAGTCCGCTGCCTCGGCGCCTTCGACTCGGACCACGAGCGGGCCGCGGCCATCGCCGGCGAGCACGGCGTGCCGGTGCTGGCCGACCTCGCGGCCGTCAGCGCGGCGCAGGCGGTGGTGGTGGCCACCCCCACCGTCAGCCACCGGGAGGTGGCCGGGCGGCTGCTCGAGGCGGGCTGCCACGTGCTGGTCGAGAAGCCGATCGCGGCCAGCGTGGCCGAGGCCCGCGAGCTGGTCGACCTGGCCCGGTCGCGCGGCCTGGTGCTGGCGGTCGGCCACGTCGAGTTCCACAACCCGGCGGTGCAGGCGGCGCTGGCGCTGGCCGACGGCGTCCGCTACCTGGAGACGCAGCGGCTGTCGCCCTTCACCGCCCGCTCGGTGGACGTCGACGTGATCCTCGACCTGATGATCCACGACCTGCAGATCGCCCTCGCCGTGGCCGGCGAGGAGCCGGTCGAGGTGCGGGCGGTCGGGGTGCCGGTGCTGACCGACAAGGTCGACCTCTGCCACGCCTGGGCCGAGTTCCCCTCCGGCCTGGTCGCCACCCTGGTCGCCAGCCGGGTGTCGGCCGAGCGGGTGCGGAAGCTGCGCCTCTTCGCCCGCGACGCCTACTTCTCGGTCGACTACGCCGAGCAGAGCGTGGCCTCGTCGCGCCTGGTGCGACGCGGCCCGGTGCCGGAGATCGCGCCGCAGGCGGTCGAGGTGGTCCACGCCGAGCCGCTCAAGGCCGAGCTCGAGGCCTTCGTCGCCGCCTGCCGGGGGGAAGGGTCGCGCCACGTCGACGGCGCGACCGGCGCCGCTGCCCTCGAGGCCGCGATCCGCGTGCGGCAGGCGGTCGAGAGCCGGTGAGGGATGAGCGATCAGCTGTCAGCGATCAGCCGTCAGCTGGCCCCGCCCGGCCCCCGGTTGCCGGGGAGGGTGGGGGAGCTGAAGGCTGAAAGCTGATCGCTGACCGCTACGGCTCGCCGAGCACCGCCCGCAGCTTCTCGGTCAGCTCCGGCAGGGAGAACGGCTTGGGGATGAAGGCGGCGCCGGACTCGGCCACCAGGCTGTCGGCCACCGCCTTCTTGGTGTAGCCGGACATGAACAGGACCCGGGTGGCGGGCCGCATCTCCCGCAGCCGGCGGGCGACCTCGTCGCCCTGGATGCCGGGCATGACGATGTCGGCCAGGAGGAGGTCGATGGGGCCGTCGTGGGAGCGGGCGAGCTCCAGCGCGTGCTCGCCGTCCGACGCCTCGAGGACCAGGTAGCCGAGGTCGTTGAGGATCTCGAGCAGCACCGACCGCACCGGCTCCTTGTCCTCGACCACCAGGATCGTCTGCTTCGGCCGCACGGACATGCTCACCTCCGACCCGGAGAGCCGGTCGCGGCGAGGCGTCACCGCGACAGCAGGACTGTACCACAGGAGCGCCGCCGCCAGCGGTGCGGTCGGCGCGCTCGACTCGCTCCCCCCGCCCTCCGGCCCGGCGGTCGTGCCGCACGCGGCGGGCTCGCGGCGTCGCCGCGCCCGGGCCGGAGGGCGGGGGGAGCGGATCGCCTCCCCTTCGCCACCGGCTTCCCCGTCAGCCGTACCGGATCAGCACCGAGGCCAACCGCTCGCGGATGTCGGCGACCGAGCCGACGTTGGCGTAGACGACGCTCGGCGACTCCCGCCCCAGCTCCGCCAGGGCGTTGCCGAGGCTGGTCTGGCCGCCGATCTCGACCAACAGGACGGCGTGGTCCGGTCGCGCGGCCAGCCGCTGGACCTGGCCCAGGACCTCGGTCCAGTTGCCGATCGCCCCGTCCGTCACCAGGGTCCAGGCGACGCGTCCTGGCGCGAGCTGCCGCTCGACCTCGGCCAGCACGGCGATGTCGAGCTCGGTGCCCCCGCCCTGCTCCGCGAACAGGGTCCGCTTGACCGGGTGGGTGTGGGACGCGTAGACGGTCGAGAACGGGGCCATGCCGGAGAACACCGTGGTGTCGGAGAAGTTCACCACCCCGAAGCGGAGGTCCCGGCCGAGCGCGCGGCACACCCGGTCGATGCCCTTCTGAATGGCGTAGGTGCAGTGCAGCAGGGTCTGGTACGACTCGCCGCTCATGCTGCCCGAGCTGTCGACCAGCAGCACCCAGTTGTCCGGCACGTCGACGCGGAGGCGGCGCGGCGCCCACCCCCGCACCGGCGACTCGGCAAGGCGGAGCTCGTTGACCTTGTAGGTGCCGGGTGAGAGCTCCATCAGCACCGGCAGGCCGGTGGTGGCTGCGAGGTCGAACAGCTGCACCAGGTCGAACGCAGCCAGCTCGGCGGCCGACAGGTTCTGCGACGAGCGCAGCTCCCACCGCACCTGCTTGCCGCGCTCGACCGACTCGAGGCCGGGCGCGGGCGCGAGCAGCTCGACTGCCTCGACCGAGCGCTTGAGCAGCTCGTCCTTGGCGTACTCGGCCAGCGCGTCGCGCGTCGCCTGTGGCAGGCCGCTGCCGCCGGCGGCCGCGCCCGGTCCGGGGTCGCTCGCCATGTCGCGCAGCACCCCCTCCACGCCGTCCTCGCCGAGGGCCTCCTGGAGGTCGTCGAGGGTGCGGGCAAGGCTCGAGGCGCGGCCCTCGCCCTCGCTCGTCTCGGCCGGCTGGCCCACCCCCCGGTCCGCGGTCCCGCCGCCGGCCGTCTGGGCGGGCTCGCCGGTCGTCTGCTGGTCGATCGACCCCTGCGGCTGGCCGGCGTCGACCCAGGGTGCCAGAGCCGCGGCGAGGCCGCGCACCGCCGGGTAGCGCAGCGCCGGGCGCAGGAGGAGCTCGTGCAAGGCCGCCAGCAGGCGCTGCCGGTTGACCTCGACGTCGGGCCGTCGCTCGTCGCCCAGGCACGCGGCCCGGGCCTCGAGGTCGGCCCGGGCCAGGCCGAGCGCCGCGAGCGCGGCGGGGTCGGCGTGGCGGAGCAGGCCTTCGAGCATGCCCAGCAGCGCGGCCCGGGCCTGGTTGGGGCCGAGCCCCTTGCCGCGCAGGTCGTCGCGGAGGACGTCCTGGAACCGCTGCCGGAGAGGGGCCGGCATCGGGCACAGGGTGGTGTAGAGCATGCCGACCAGGGCGATGGGCACGTCGGTCGTGCCGTTCGCGGCCGAGACGAGGTAGAGCACGGGGATGGCGGCGGCGGGCAGGTGCGCCACGGCGAACCCGTCCACGACCCGCTGCGAGCGGCGGAAGACGAAGCCGAGCCGGTCGGCGAGGAGGCCGTCGTCGGCGCCGCCGAGGCGGGCCGAGAGGACGACGTTGACCACCACGTCCCAGATCAGGTTCTTGCAGGCGTCGACGCAGTACACCAGGTCCCTGGCGCCGAGCTCGGGCCGGGCGTCGCCGAGACCGGCGTGGATCGCCGCCGACATCAGCCGCTCGTCGTCGCGGCCGTTCGGGCACACCATCGGGTGGTAGAGCTCGTGCAGCAGCAGGAACATCACCGCGTCGTGCTGCAGGGCGGCGGCCAGGGACGGCGGCGCGGGCGGGGACGGCAGGGCGTAGACCGCCTGGCCGTCGCCGTCGACCAGGGGGGCGACGAGGTCGAGGAACTGGCGGTCGAAGGCGTCGGGCTGGTTGACGTGGAGGTCGATGCGGTGGCCGTCGGTCCATGCCTCGACGGGCCTGGTCGACTCGGGCCGCGGCCCGGTGGCCACGGGCCGGGTCGACTCGAGAGGGTAGGCGAGCTCGACGACGCGGCGGAAGGCTGCCAGGGCCTCCGGCAGGGTCCGCTCGATCACCGCCCTCAGCCCCCGAAGGTCCGCGCCAGCCGGTGCTGGAAGATGTCGCCCATGACCGCGGCGTGGCTCTCCTTGCGGGCGTAGTAGAGCGCGGTCAGCGCCGCGAGCGCTTCGGTGCCGCCGGCGTGGGCGGCAAGGAGGTCGTCCACCGCCCCGCCGTGGTCGGTGACGAACCCGGCCGCGGTCAGCAGGTCGGCCACTACCTTGGCGGCCATGATGTCGGCGATGACGCTGCCCGACCCGACCGAGGTGGCGAGCCGGCTCGCCTCGTCGACGATGGCCGAGACCAGCGCGCCCGAGCCCCCCGCCCGCTTGAGGGTGCCGCGGAGCGCCCTGACCAGGGCCGGCTTCTTGAGGCCGATGTTGGGGTCGGTGCGGTTGAACGTGGACGGCATGTAGCCGATGGCCGCCAGGTACCGCTGGGTCAGGGCCACGTACCGCAGCAGGACCTCGTTGACGAGGTGGGTGGCCGGGGCGGAGCGGGGCAGCTGCTTGGAGTCGACCAGCATCGCCACCGCGCCGGCGACCTCGCGCACGCTGACGAACCGGTCGGCCCGAAGGTAGGCGGAAACCGGGTCGGGGTCGGCCAGGGCGGTGCGGAGGCTGACCAGCGTCGACAGCACGTCGGCCAGCTTCTTGACCTGGACGATGTCGCGGAAGATCAACGGCACCTTGAAGGTGGCGACGAGGGCGTGGATCGTGCCGACCTCCTCGGTCTCGGTCACCGCCTCGGGCAGGCTGAGCGCGAGGCCGAGCTGCCGCGACCAGTCGTTGGCGACGCCGGCCTCGAAGGCGTACGTGGCGGGCAGGTTGCCGCCGAGGATGGCCACCATCAGGTCGGTCAGCTCGAGCGCCGAGTAGAGGATCGGCTTGTCGGTGCGGGAGCAGTCGGTGACCCAGGCGTACACCGACAGCCAGTCGGCGGAGAGGTTGGCGAAGGCGTCGCGGTCGACGCCGAGGTGGCTGGCCGCGATGGTCGCGAAGGCGGCCTTGAGCTCCTCGAACGGGTCTCGCACCTCCTCGCCCAGCCACAGGCCGGAGCCGACGCTGTTGGCGGCGTTGCCGAAGACGACCTTCATCAGCCGGTTGTCGACCGCCGCGTCGAGCTCGACGGTGCCGGTGAAGCGGGCGTCGGTGGTGGCGGCGGGGTTCTGGGCGCCGACGATGGTGAGCTTCTTGCGCCGGTGGGTGGGCGAGACGGTGCCGCCTTCGAGGGCGGGGATGGGCAGGCCCAGCTTGACGAACACGCCCGCGTTGAAGAGCTCGTTGTCGAGCAGCTGCAGGATGTTCTGCGGGTCGCCGCGGTTGATCTCGTCGACCAGCATGGCGCCGACCCGGTCGACCGCCTCCTTGCGGATGCGGGTCACCGGCATGCCGTTCTCGATCCGCCCCTCCAGGAAGGGCTGGAACACGTTGTTGAGGAAGGTGCTGCCGGAGAGGCGCAGCGAGATGGAGCTCTCCTGCGGGAACACCGTGCGCATGAACGCCTGGCTGACGAAAGTCTTGCCGACGCCGCTCTCGCCCTCGAACAGGATCGGGATGTCGCGCAGGTTGCCCATCAGCAGCATGTCGAGGTCGTTGATGTCGGTCGCGTCGTCCGCCGGCACCGAGCTCGAGCCCGCGGTCTCCTCCATGCGGATCGAGTGGTTGGTCTCGTCGTAGGTGATGCGGTACAGCGGGGTGGGGGTGGCGGTCTTGCGGATGACGCCGTAGAGCGCCTGGAAGTACGCGAGCAGCAGGCCGGTGTGCGCCCGCGCCTCGTCGAACGAGGGCCCCAGCGACCGGCTGACCCTGGCCAGCGTGTGCTCCGTGCCGTCCACTCCTCACCTCCCGGGTGGCGCGAGCTCGGAGCTCAGGTCCTCGAGCCGCACCGACGCGGCGAGGCCCGCGAGCGCGTCGAGCGTCGCGTCCAGGAACCGCCCGCTCTCCAGCAGCGCCCGCACCGGCTCTCCAGCCGGCCCCATCCGGGCGGCCAGGGCGCCGGCGAACACGGCCGCCTGGTAGTGGGCGGCGCAGGCCACCCGGGCCGCGGCCGGTCGGTGGTCGAGCTGGTCGAGGAGCAGGAAGCCCATCCCCTCGTAGTAGGCGTCCAGCGACGCCGGGTCGAGGGGGCAGGGGGCGCCCTCGCGCCAGCGGCCCTCGACGTCGGAGCGGCTGGTGGCGCTCTCCTTCTCGCACAGGCCGACCTCGAGCACGATCAGCTCGGTGGTCAGCGCTCGCCGCGCCGGGCCGGAGCCGAGCTGGCCCTCGATCACCTTCAGGTTGTCGAGCAGGCGCTCGTCGCCTCTCACCGCGTTGGTGTAGAAGTCCATGATCAACAAGGACTTGAAGAAGCCTGCCGGCGCCAGGTCGAGCTTGCGGTCGAGGAGGCGCTTGGGGATCAGCTTCTGCAGGAAGGTGTTGGCGGTGAGGTCGAACATGTAGCGGTACTCGAAGGGGTCCCCGACCGGTGCTGACCTGAGCACGGCGCCGAGGGTCCGGGCGAGAGCGGTCGAGTCCATGGCCAACCTGGTCCCCCTCCGCGAGCGGCTACTTTCCCGCCAGCAGCGGGTGCAGGGTCTGCATCACCTGCTCCACCTGGTCGGCGCGCTGGCGGATGGCGATGCGCGTGGAGAAGGCGCCGAAGTCGTCGGCGTAGATGGCGGCCAGGCCGATGACGCAGTCCACGATTCGGGCCGGGTCGGCCAGCTCCAGCACCGCCTGCGGGCCCAATCCCCGCTGCCAGTCGTCGATGCCGGAGCAGGTGGGCACGTACAGCATGTAGACGTCGAAGCGGGCCTTGAGCTCGTCGATCACGTCCTGGGTCTGGATGTCGCCCGGCACCTCGTCGCCCACGTACTGCCGGATGTGGTCCCGGCAGATGGTCGGCCGGAACTCCTCGTTGCCGCAGATCACCATCAGGCCGCGGGTGCCCTCGGCCAGCCGGCAGTGCCTGGCGTAGTAGTACATCATCAGCTCGAAGTACTCGTCGCCGCCGCACGGGTGGATGGCGTTGATGCCCTCCTCGAGGTCCTGGCCGCGGTTGAAGTCGCACACCTGCAGCATGTGGCAGCCCGGTTCGCCGATGGCGGCGAAGCTGATCTCGAGCTCCGGCAGGTGCAGCCTGGCCTCGTTGTACAGCACCGGCAGCTTGGTGAAGATGACCCTCGGCCAGGAGGCCATCGAGCCGCTGACGTCGACCCCCACCACCAGCGGCGTCGGCGAGCTGGAGCTCAGCTCGCGGCCGACCGGCGGCGGCACCCCCTGAGACTCGGATCCCCGGTACTCCCGGACGATCCCTTCAGCCTGCGCCTCGGCCGCGTACTGCTGGCTGCTCCTGGTCAGGGCGCTGTCGCTGTAGTCGTAGTCCCAGCCACCGCCACCACCCATGGTTGCCTCCCTAGTCGTGCGTCGGTTCCACCGCCTCGGTCTTCAGGCTCCTCTCGAGCAGGCGGTTGTGCGCCCCGAGGAGCTGGCTCGCCGCGCCCGCGTGCTCGGGCACGAGGTAGGCCCCGTCCAGGCACAGGGCGAAGGTCCGCCGGTCGTGGTGCAGCTTGCCCTTGAGCGCGTGGAAGGCCGCCGGCCGGATCAGGTCGCGGCAGCTGGTCATGAGCGCCGCCACCTCCTGCGGCGTGGCCTGGCCCGCCTTCTCCACCAGCCGGGTGAACAGGCCGGGGTCGACGTCCCGCTCGAACCTCGCCAGGTACTCGGGGACGGTGAGCAGGTCGTAGAGCTTGCCGTCGAGCAGCAGGACCCGCTCGAAGCCCTGCAGCTGCTCGAGTAGCGCCCCGTCGGCCCGGGGCAGGACGGTGCCCTGGCCCACGGTCGGCCGAGGTGGCCGGGACTGGTCCGGGTAGGCCGCGGCGATGGCCTGGCGGAGCGTCTCGACCAGGGCCTCCCCCCAGGTCTGGAGGGCCGCAGTGGGCTCGACCCCGGGCAGCACCCGGCCCAGCCAGGCGGCGGTGGCGGCCGCGATCTCGGCCGCGTGCCGCGCCCGGTACGCCGCCTCGGCCTGCCCCGCGGTGCCCTCCTCGAGGAGGCCGTACTCGTGACCCCAGATCCAGGCCCGGTGGTCCGCGCCGGCGCGCCGCAGCAGCAACAGCCGGTGCTGGTAGAGGACGGTGAAGGGCTCGGCCGCGAGGTCGAGCGCCGGCAGGCCGAGCGGGCTCCCGACCTCGTCCCTGTCGATCGGCAGGTCGTCGCGGAACAGCATCGGCCCACCCTGGACGACTCGTCCTCTCACGCCGTCTCTCCCCCTCCCTCGGTCGCCCGCGCCGCGCGGCCCTCCTCGCGCTCGACCAGCCTCGCCACCTGGCGGCGGAGGGCGGGGCCGAGGCGGGCCGGCCCACGGGCCACCACGACCCGGTCGGCGCCGAGCGCCTGCCGCCACAGGCAGGCGTCCAGGTCCCAGGCGGTGCGGGCGACGTAGGTCATGGACAGGTCGCAACGGTCCTCGAGCGCGGCCAGGACCTCGTGCGTGTACGGGTGGCGCACCAGCTCGTCGCCGGTCGCGGACCGGACGTGGCCGGCCGGGACGGCGTCGCGGAAGGGGCCGGAGCCGACCACCAGGACCGCGCCGCGCCCGCCCGGCTCGACCGGGCAACGGGTGGCGAGGACGTACAGGGCGAGCTCGAACGACCGGTCCAGGCCGCACGGGTGGATGGCCGCCAGCGCCGCCGCCAGGCCGGCCGAGTCGGTCGCGGGCGGCGACACCTGCAGCAGGTGGCAGCGGGGGTCGCCGGCCGCGACGAACAGCACGCCGAAGCCCAGCGCGAGCAGCGGGCGGGCGGCGCCGAGCAGGGCGCGGCGGACCGGCGCGAAGGGGAGCATGGCGCGGCCGACGTCGACCACGAAGACCGCCGGCGGTCGGCCACCGGCGGCGATCGTCGCGGGCAGCGCACCGCCGCTCATCGCGGCTCGCAGGCGTAGTCGCGGTCGAGCGCCTCCATCAGCGTCAGGGCCGACAGCAGCGACTCCCGCTGGAAGCAGATCTCGTCGCCCAGCATGAGGGTGCGGTAGCCGAGCTCGAGCAGGAAGCCGACGTCCCCCAGCTCCTGGCACTGCGGCACCCGCGACTTCCGCATCGACGAGAAGATGCGCGACGCGGCGATCGCGGTCGGGTCGGCGCGGACGATGGCGCGGGTGGCGCGGAGGATCTGGTGCGGCCACTCCAGCTCGTTGTAGAGGTCGCCCCGCGCCGCCATCAGGCGGACCTTGCCCTGCCAGGCGGGCCACACCCGGGTGACGAAGTCGAGGCCCTTGCGGGACTCGATCTTGGCGACGATGCGGGCCTCGGGGTCGAGGGCGAGGACGTCCTCCAGGTCGGACTCCTGCTCGACGTAGGACAGCATGTAGCGGTGCAGGCCGACGCTTCGCGCCGCGGCGATGAACTCGCGGTCGCGCGCGGTCAGGTAGCCGTCGATGCGCAGGCTCGGGTCGTCGATCGACAGGGACATGCCCGAGCCCAGCGGCACCGGCGAGATCTCCTCGATCACCAGCGTGGTGCCGTTGTCGACCCGCTTGACCATGGCCGAGAACTCGCCGGAGCAGAACGACGCCCGCACCGGGGTGCGGACCTGGATGGGGTGGGAGATCTCGACCTGGTGGTAGGGAACGTAGGTCGACTGGGTGATGCGCAGCTGGCGGCACTTGAGGTCGAGCCACAGCTCCCGGGGCGCGACCTTGCGGGCGAAGTCGGCGAGGAACTCGTCGAGCGGCTCCCGCACCGGCAGGACGGTGTTGAAGCGCACCGCGCCGACCACCGGCCGGGCGGCCACGGCGGCGATGTAGTCCGCGTACGCGGGCAGGGTCACGATCGCCTGCATGCACTCCCCCGGCTCCGCCGCCTCTCCCCGGTCATGGCTGCGGGTTCCCGGCCAGCAGGGGGTGGAGGGTGGCCATGACGCTCTCCACCTGCTCGGCGGTCTGGCGGAGCGCGAGGCGGCGGGCAAACGAGCCCTGCTCCGCGGCGGCGATGGCCACCAGGCCGATGATGGCGTCGACGATGCGGCGCGGGTCGGAGAGCTCCAGCACGTGGTCTGCGCCCAGCACCTCCTCCCACTGCGCCTGGATGGCGGCGTTCTTGCCCGGCTCGTGGTAGGGGACGCGCAGGTTGAAGACCGAGTAGCGGGACTCGAGCTCGGCGAACACCGCCCGCGCGTCCTCGTCGCGGTCGAACCGCTCGCCGGTGAGGGTGGTGAGGGCGCCGGCCTTGATGGTCTCGTAGAAGCCCTCGTCGCCGCAGTAGACGAACGTCGACCGGGAGGCGTTCGGCAGGTCCGAGCGGCGGGCGTAGAACCAGGCCGCCAGCTCGTAGCTCTCGCGCGAGCCGGCGCCGCCGCCACCCTCGGGGAGGATGGCGTTGATCCCCTCCTCGAGCTCCTGGCCGCGGCGGAAGTCGCACACCTGCAGCGGGAAACGGTCGAAGTTGGCGTCGCCCACGGCGGCGAAGCTGATCTCGATCTCGGGCGCGTACAGCCGCGCCTCGTTGTAGAGCACGGGCAGCTTGTCGAAGATCACCTTGGGCCACTCGCGCATCGAGCCGGTGACGTCGACCACCACCACCAGGGGGGTCGGCGAGGCGGTCGAGAGCCTCCGCCCGAGCGGCGGCGGGATGCCCCTGGTCTCCGCCCCGGCGTACTCGCGGGCGACGCCCTCGGCGCGCGCCTCGGCCGCGTACTCGGGCCCGCTCCTGCCGAGCGCCGCCTCGCTGTAGTCGTAGTCCCAGCCGCCCCCGCCGCCCATGGTGCGCCTCCGTGGCGGCATCATAGCGCGCCCCGGCCGGTCAACCCCCGAGCTCGACCGTCTCCTCTCGGGACGGCCCGAACGACAGGGTGCGCACCGGCGCGCCGGCGCTCTCCTCGACCAGCTCGACGAAGCGCCGCAACCCGTCCGGCAACCTCCGGCCGTCCCGGACCCGCTCCCAGCCGGTGCGGTCGAGCGCGGGCCAGCCCGGGACGGTGGTGAGCTCCGGCCGGGCCGCGACGAGCGCCGCGGTGAGGGTGGGGAAGTCGGCCGTGCGGGCGCCCCCGACCCGGTAGGCCGTGCACACGCCGACCCGGCCGAGCCCGCCGAGCACGTCGACCTTGGTCAGCACCAGCTCGTCGGGCCGGTCGAGCATCGCCGCGTGGCGGAGCGCCACCAGGTCGAGCCAGCCACACCGCCGCAGCGCGCCGGTCGCGGTCCCGAGCTCGATCCCACGCTGCCGCAGCTCGTCGGCCAGCGCCGGGTCGAGCTCGCTCGGGAAGGGGCCACTGCCGACCCGGGTGCAGTAGGCCTTGACCACCCCCACCACGCGACGGATGGCCGATGGCGGCAGGCCGGTGCCGGTCGCGGCGCCGCCCGCGACCGTGGCCGAGGAGGTCACCCAGGGGAAGGTGCCGTGGTCGACGTCCAGCAGCGCGCCCTGGGCGCCCTCGAGCAGCAGCCGCTGGCCGGCGGCGACGGCGCGGTTGAGCAGTCGCTGGGTGCACGTGACCGAGGGGCCGAAGCGGGCGGCGAAGGCCGCGAGCAGGCGCATGACCTCGGCCCCCCGCAGGCGCACCCCGGCGCGCCGCAGCACCGGCCGCCGGGCCGCGGCGAGG
>CAYTJW010000102.1:0-11572 GCA_964438135.1 uncultured Thermoanaerobaculia bacterium | reverse complement strand
GCGGCGGTCCGCTACCCCGAGCCGCTCGACCTCGCCGGTGCCCGGGCGGCGCTCGAGCCGGGCACGGTCCTGCTCGCCTACAGCCTGGGGGAGGCGGAGAGCTTCCTGTTCGTCGTCACCCGGGCCGGGGGCGTGCGCGTGGTCCGCCTCGGGGTCGGGGAGGGGGCGTTGGCCGAGCGGGTGCTGCGGCTGTGCCGGCTGGTGGCCCGGGGCGGGAGCGGCGCGTCGCCGGCAGGGGCGGAGGTCGCGCGGCTCGTCTGCCGCGACGCCTACCGCCTGCTCGTGGCGCCGGCCGAGCCGGAGGTGGATGCGGCGCGCCGGGTCCTGGTCGTGCCCGACGGCCCGCTGCACCAGCTGCCGTTCGCAGCCCTGGTGCGGGACACGGCCGGGGAGGGTCGGGGGTGGCAGTACCTGGTCGAGTGGCGGCCCGTGCACCTGGCGGTCTCGACCACCGTCTACGCCGAGCTCCGCCGCGACCGGCCGCGCCGGCCCGCGGCCTTCGACATCGTCGCCTTCGGCGACCCGCGCTACCCGGCCCGGTCGTCGTCGGGCGGCGGCCTGGGGCTCGAGCCGCTGCCGGGAACCCGCGCCGAGGTGGAGGCCGTGGTCGGCCTCTACGGCGAGCGGGGGATGGGGGTGCTGGGCGGGGAGGCGACCGAGGCGCGGGTCGGCCTGCTCGGCCCGGAGGCGCGGGTCCTCCACCTGGCGGCCCACGGCCTGGTGGACGAGCGGTTCCCGCTGTCCTCGGCGGTGGCGCTGTCGCCCGGGGAGGCCGCGGCCGGGGGCGAGGACGACGGTCTGCTGCAGGCGTGGGAGGTCCTCGAGCGGCTCCGGCTCGACTGCGACCTGGTGGTGCTGTCGGCCTGCCACGGCGCCGGCGGCGCGGAGCTGGAGGGCGAGGGCCTGGTGGGCCTGACCCGCGCCTTCCACCACGCCGGGGCCCGGGCGGTGCTGGCGTCGTTGTGGAGCGCGGCCGACGAGTCCGCCACCGAGCTGATGCGGCGCTTTCACGCCTTCCGCCGGGCCGGCTCGAGCGCCGATGTCGCCCTGCAGCGGGCCCAGGTGGAGCTGGTCAGGAGCGGGTCGGTCGGGCGGGGCGAGGGCGGTGGAGGCGGCGGCGCCGCCGGCGGGCGGGACCTGTCCCACCCCTTCCACTGGGCCGGCTTCCAGCTCTACGGCGACCGGGGCGCAGCCGGCCGCGGCGGGCCGGGCGTCACGCCCTGAGCAGGGTCGGCACCAGGCCCCGGCGCTCGCGGCGGGCCCAGGCGCGGAGGTCCGAGAGCGGGATGGGGGCGTGGGCGAGCGCGTCGCGGGCGGCCTGGAGGGCGCGGGGGCGGGTGAGGCGGCCGAGGGCGTCGCGGACGCGGCGGTCGAAGGCGGCGGCACCACCGCCGAGGTGCGCCGCGGCGACCACGAAGGCGAGGTCGAGGACCTCGGCCGGTTCCGGCTTCTCGCGGTAGCCCCAGTCGAAGTCCATGCCGGCCCACGCCGCCTCGACCAGGCGCCAGACCTCGTCGGCGGCGATCGGCTCGCCCTCGAGCAGGGCGTACCAGGCGTCGAGGGCGACGTTGCCGGCGATGCGCAGGCTCCACGGGAACAGCTCCGCCGCCCCCTGCAGCATGCGCACCGCCAGGACGTGGCCGTCGCGGCGGACGACCGCGCAGGTCCGGTCGACGACGTAGCTCTCGAGGTCGCCACTGGCGGCATCGTCGGCGAAGTGCCGGATCACGTCGCGCAGGAACAGGTTCGGGGTCGCCCCGGCCGGGTAGAACGGGGACCAGTCGGCGGCGGTGTAGAGGATGCCCTCGACGAGCTGGTCGTCGGTGCGGTCGACCGGCTCGCCGCAGGCGAGCCGGCGGAGGTCGTCGCCGGTGACGAGGAACGGTGCGACCTCCGGAGCCCGGCGCCAGGTGAGGCGGTCCGCCCACCCCTTCTCCATCGGTTCCCAGGCGATCACGTACCTGCCGAGCTCGACGTCCATGACCCCTCCGGCTGTCGGACGCTGGCGGCGGGCCCGCCTTGCACTCTCGAGTCTCGGCCCCCGGGCGGCCCACCTCGGGCCGGGTGTGACTCCTGTCGCTGGGCGCCTGCGGCCGGGTCGGGTATGATCGCTCGCGCCGCGGCCGGGCCTGCCGGGAACCGGGGGAGCGTCGGGGCGGCACGGGGGGGGCACATGACCAGGGACAGCAGGACTCGCGCGGGCGTGGCGGCCGTGGTGGCCGTCGTGGCAGTCGTCGCCGCTCTGCCGGCGGCGGCCTTGACCCTCAAGGGGGTGCGGGACGAGCTCGACCGGCTGAGCTTCGTGGCGCCCGAGCTGCGGGTGGTGGAGACGCCCACCGACGCCGAGACCATCCGCGACCGGGTGCCCAACATGGCCGCCATCGACGCCTTCCGCGCCGAGCACGGCGCCATCTGGCGCTTCACCGTCGACGAGCGGCGGGGGGCCGTCAGCCTGCTCGAGGGCGGTGCCATCCCGCTCCTGCCGGGCCACGCCAACGACCTCGCCCTGGCCGAGGCGCCGGGCTGCCGCTCGGCCCGGTGCGTGCCGATCGCGGTCGCCGAGGCGCGGGCGCGCGAGCTCCTGGCGCGGCACCGCGACGCGCTCGGCATCCCGACCGACGAGCTGGTGCTCGACCGCGACGGCTCGGGCGCCGTCGGCAACTCGACCTTCCTCATGCGCTTCCAGTGGCAGCCCGGGGGCGTGCCGGTGGAGCGCGGCTCGGTCTACCTGCGGGTCAACGGCGGCAACCTGATCCAGGTCGCGACCGAGCGCGTGTCGCTCCGGCGCCCCGAGACCGAGGCGCGGCTCGAGGCGGCCGACGCCTGGCGGGTGGCCGGGGAGTACCTCGGCCCGTTCCGCTCGGGCAAGGACGAGGTGGTCGACGCGGGCACGCTGCGGCTGGTGCCGACCTCGCCGGCCGGGATGGACCCGAACGTCTTCGACCGCGCCTACGGCGCCGGCGTCGACTACCGGCTGGCCTGGCACCTGTCGTTCCGCCGCCCGGGCGTGGTGGGCCTGTGGGAGGCGGTGGTGGACGCCTCGAACGGCGAGCTGCTGCGCTTCGTCGACGCCGCCCGCTACGGCCGCATCCACGGCGGCGCCTACCCGGGCGACAACCACGTCGGCGAGGCCGACCGCCCGTTCCCGTTCGCCGACACCGGCCTGCCGGCGCCGAACGACTACGCCGACTCGGCCGGCCTGTTCGAGGGCGACAACGCCACCACCACGCTCAAGGGCAGGTACGCCTGGATCAACGACGACTGCGGCCCGATCAGCAACGCCACCACCTCCGGCGACGTCGACTTCTCGCTCGGCGACGGCACCGACTGCGCGGTCCCGAGCCCGAACCAGGGTGGCGCCGGCAACACCCACTCGTCGCGCACCCAGTACTACCACGTCACCAGCGTCAACATGAAGGCCCGGACCTACATGCCGGCCAACTCGTGGTTGAACAACGACCACATGAACGTCAACGTCAACGGCGGCGCCTGGTGCAACGCCACCTCCGGCGGCGGCTCGATCAACTTCTACCAGGGCGTCCCCGGCGACTGCTGGAACCTGGGCGAGATCCCCAGCGTGTCCCTGCACGAGTGGGGCCACAGCATGGACGACTTCGACGGCTCGGGCGGCGACAGCCCGCCGGTCGAGACCCGCGCCGACTGGACCGCCTCCATCCAGATCCACGACTCGTGCTGCGGCCGCGGCTTCTACCTGACGGGCAACTGCGACGGCTACGGCGACGCCTGCACCGACTGCAGCGGCATCCGCGACGCCGACGTCAAGAAGCACGAGAACCAGACCCCCTGGACCGCCGCCAACCACGGCACCTTCTGGGACTGCGGCGGCTCGGGCTCGTACAACGGCCCCTGCAACCTCGAGGACCACTGCGAGTCCGGCATCTCCACCCAGGCCCTGTGGGAGTTCGTCAACACCGACCTGGTGGCGGCGCCGACCAGCCTCGACCTGACCACCGCCTGGCAGCTGGAGGACCGGCTGTTCTTCGCCGGCATGCCGACCATGGGCGACATGTACAGCTGCACGCCGCCGAGCTCGAACGGCTGCAACGGCGGCGGCCTGTACGCGGTGATGCGGGCCCTCGACGACGACGGCGACGGCACCGGCAACGGCACCCCCCACGCCGCCGCCATCTACTCCGCCCTCGCCCGCCACAACATCGCCTGCGGCTCGTCCGGGGACCCGACCAACCAGAACCAGAGCACGTGCCCGGCGCTGCAGGTGACGGCCCTGACCGCCACCGCCGGCAGCAACGCGGCCGTCCTGAGCTGGGCCGCGGTCGCCAACGCCACCCGCTACCTCGTCTACCGCAACGACATCTCCTGCACCGCCGGCTTCACCAAGGTGGGGGAGACGAGCGCGACCTCCTTCACCGACGAGACCGTGGTCAACGGCATCGAGTACTACTACCGCTTCCAGGCCGCCACCGCCTCCGACTCCTGCGTCAGCGCCATGAGCGCGTGCGCCACCGTGACGCCGCAGCCCTGCGCCGGCTCGGTCAGGGTCGACGCCGACACCTACGCCTGCACCGACACGATCGCGATCAGCCTGCTCGACAGCGACCTCGCCGGCAGTGGCAGCTACGACGTCACGGTCTGGTCGACCGCCGAGACCACCCCGGAGACGGTCACCCTGACCGAGACCGGGCCGGGCACCTCGCGCTTCAACGGCACCATCCTGACCTCGTCCGCGACCACCCACGGCGACGGCGCGGTGGGCGTGGTCGACGGCAGCACCATCACCGTCCGCTACGTCGACGTCGACTACTGCGGCACGCCCAACGTCACCGTCGACGCGACCGCCGAGGCCGACTGCGTCGGCCCCGGGATCTCGGCGGTGCAGGTCGCCAACGTCACCGGCATGAGCGCCGACGTGGCCTGGGCCACCGACGAGCCGGCCTCGAGCGTCGTCACCTACGACGTGGCGATCCCCCCCGCCGCCGGCAGCGCCACCGCCGGCGGCTACGTCACCAGCCACGCGGTGCCGCTGACGGGCCTCGCCGAGTGCACCGACTACGTCTTCTCGGTGACCTCGGTCGACCCGGCCGGCAACTCGACCACCGCCACCAACGGCGGCGCCTACTACGCCTTCGCGACCGGCAAGAACACCATGCCGTCGTACCCGTCGACCGACACCCCGCAGCCGATCGCGGACAACGCCACGGTCAACTCGGTCATCGCCGTGGCCGACGCCAAGACCGTGGTCGACGTCAACGTCCTGGTCAACATCACCCACACCTACGACGGCGACCTCGACCTCTCCCTGGTCGGCCCCAACGGCACCGTGGTCGACCTCTCGTCGGACAACGGCGGCAGCGGCGAGAACTTCGTCAACACCCTCTTCGACGACGAGGCCGCGACCTCGATCACCGCCGGCAGCCCGCCGTTCACCGGCTCGTTCCGGCCCGAGCAGCCGCTGGCGGCGTTCGACGGCATCGACGCCGCCGGCACCTGGACCCTGCGGGTGACCGACGACGCCGGCGGCGACACCGGCACCCTCAACTCCTGGGCCCTCAACCTGACCTACCCGGCGGCGGCCTGCGGCCCGAGCGCGAAGGAGCGCAGCCACGCCCTGGTGGCCGACTCCTGCGGCCTGGGCGGCACCGGCGTCGGCAACGGCCGCTGGGACGCGGGCGAGACCGTCCAGTTCAGCGTCACCCTCGAGAACGACGGGACCGAGCCCCTCACCGGCGTCACGGCCACCGTCACCGCCATCACCCCCGGCGTGGTCGTGCTCGACGGGGTGGCCGACTTCGGCGACGTCCCGTCCGGCGCCCTGGCGGTGTCGCAGGCGCCGCACTTCACCGTCCAGCTGCCGCTCAGCCTGTTCTGCGGCCAGGAGGTCGAGCTCGCGCTCAGCATCAGCGCCGCCGAGGGCAGCTGGGCCGACACCTTCGGCCAGCAGGTCGGCCAGGTCAACCCGGGCGGCGGCACCGCCTTCGCCGAGGACTTCGACGCCGCGGGCATCCCCGCCACCTGGACCGTGGTCGACGGCGGGGGCGACGGCGTGACCTGGTTCACCGACAACGCCTCCGACCCGTCCGGCTGCGGCAACACCGACCCCGACCCGCCGATGGGGGGCAACTGGGCGGCGGTGGACTCGGACTGCGCCCCGAGCGCGAACATGGACGAGCAGCTGATCTCGCCGGTCGTCAACCTCACCGGGGTGACCACGGCGGCGGTGGTGTTCGACCACTTCCTGAGCACCTACAGCTCGGAGATCGCCGACGTCGACGTCAGCTCCTCCCTCACCGGCGGCGCCTGGGTCAACGTCGCCCGCTACACCTCGGACACCCCCAACCCGGCGCACGAGACCGTCGACATCACCGCCCAGGCCGCCGGCGCGGCGGACGTCAGGGTCCGCTGGCACTACTACGACGCGAACTTCGAGTGGTACTGGTACGTGGACAACGTCGAGGTGACCTACACCGCGCCGGGCAGCTGCGACATGAGCGCCTGCGGCGGCACGCTGTTGTTCGCCGACGACTTCGAGACCGGCGGCACGGCGCGCTGGTCCAGCACCGCGCCGTAGAGCGGCGGCGGGCCCTGCCCCGACCGAACGACGGGCGCGCCCCCGCGGGCGCGCCCGTTCGTCTTCCTGCGCCGGGCAGGGCGCGTCATCCCCGGATGGGTATCTCGCGCCGCCCCAGCTTGCGGTAGAGCGTGCCCGAGGCGAGCACGAGGTCGGCCCGGGCGCCGTCGACCTCGAGGGCGATGACGGTGCGGTCGCCGCAGCGGGGGAAGCTGCGCGCCTCGCCGGCGGGCCAGCTCGCGACCGCCTGGTCGAAGCAGGTCGCGGTCGGGCCGTCGCCGGTCACCCGCACCCTGGCCCCGTCCCAGGCCCCGTCGGAGCGGTTGACCAGGGCGAACGCCCCCTCGCCGTCGCCGGGCGCGAGCGAGACCTTGAGGTCGGTCGACCCGCCGCAGGCCGAGCAGAGGAGCGCCAGACCGACCACCACGAGCCACGACCTGCCAGTCATTCCCGCCTCCTCCGCCGGCGGTCGACGCCGGCGCCATCCCATCCTACCGCCGCCGCCCGCCCGTGGGCCGGGTGCGATCCGGGTCCACGCGCGGCGTCCGTGCCGTGCCATCTCGAGCGGCCTCATGCCCCTTCGGGGCACTGGTTCTGGGGACTAACATGGACACGGCGTGGCGCCTCTGCAAGCTGTTGACCGCAAAGCACATGAGCAGTTCGGGACTCGGCGAGCGCGGATCATGTTAGTAGGGAGGCCGGGGTGCCGGGGGACCGAGCCCGGCGGACGGGTCCGTGCCGGCGGTCGAGCCCGCAGCGCCGGCCGAGGTCCCCATCGCCGCCGCTCGGGCGGTTCCCCGCCGGGACTCCCGCGGCCGCCCCGCGAAGGGTGACAGCCGACCCCGGTTGGGCTCAGTCGTCAGCGGGCAGGAGCCGGAACGGCCGGGACCTGTAGCCGCGGACGGCCCTGAAGTGGCGGTGGTCGAGGGTCAGCAGGTCGAGGCAGTGGAAGCGCTCGGACAGGACCACCAGCGAGGCGTCTGCGAGCCCGAGCCCGAGGTCGCTGTAGGTCGCGACCACCGCCCTGGCGCGCTCGACCTCCGCCGCCCCGAGCGGCACCAGCGTGTAGGCCTGGCGAGCGACCTCGGCGAGCAGCGCGAGCTCCACCTGCACCCCGCCGAGCCTCGTCACGAGGTAGTCGAGCTCGGCGAGGACGAACGGCGACAAGAGGAGCGGCTCCTTCGCCGCTGCCAGGGCTGCCGCGCAGGCGCGGTGCTCGCGTTGGTCAACGAAGAGCGCCGCCAGCAGACCGCTCGTGTCGAGCAGGATCATCGCTGCCCGAAGCCCGCGAGAAGCTCGTCCACCCGCCCCGCCGCGGTCGGGTCGCCCAGAGGCTCGGCGACCAGGGGGATGCGGGGCCGTTGGCCGGCCCGGTCGGCCACCGCGCGCCGGATGGCCTCCCGGATGAGCTCGGCCTCGGAGCGGCCCTCCGCCGCCGCGGCCCGCTCGACCGCCGCCTTGAGCTCCTCCGGCAGGTAGACCGTGGTCTTCACCATGCCATACATCTTACCATACAACATCGCGCGGGCGTTCCCTCGCGTCGGTCCGGTCCACGGTGGACTCGTGTGGGTTGCCGACCAGGTTCCAGCTCACCTCGAGGACCACGTCGAAGAGCGAGTCGGCCTCGAGCGTGCCGTCCACGTCGACGAAGGTCCCCGGCTCGGACGCCAGCCGCTTGACCCGGTGCCCCTGCCCCTGGGCGAGCGGGGTGGTGTCCGGCAGGTACGTCCCGCCGGTGTGCTGCTAGGCGGCGTCGTCCCACCCGCACCCCCGCCAGTCGGTGCCGCAGGCGCCGGTCAGGTCGTCGGCGGACAGCGTGGCAATCCGGTCCGCCGGCGACGCCCCGGGAGGGCGCGGCGGGCGTATAATCCGCGGCCGGTCGGGGACCGCGCCGCGGAGGCGGCCCGGGCCAGGCGGCCAGCGCCGCGGGGCGAGCCCCGGGCTACGGCCGACGGTGACGACGGAGGGGAGCATGAAGAACATCCTGGTCCTGGGCGCCGGTCTGGTGGCGCGGCCGCTGCTGCGCTACTTCCTCAAGCAGTACGACTTCCGCCTGGTCATCGCCACCCTCGACGTGGCGCGGGCGCGGCAGCTGGTCGGCGCCCACCCCCGAGCGGTGATCATCGACCACGACGCGTCCAACCCGGCGGCCACCTCGGCCCTGGTCGCCTCCAGCGACATCGTCGTCAGCCTGCTGCCGGCGCCGATGAACCCGGCCATCGCCCGCCTCTGCATCGAGCACCGCAAGCACCTCGTCAACACCTCCTACGTCGCCCCCGCAACCGCCGAGCTGGACGAGGCGGCGCTGCGCGCGAACGTGCTGCTGCTGTGCGAGATCGGGCTCGACCCCGGCATCGACCACATGTCGGCGGTGGCGATCATCGACCACATCCGCGCCCTCGGCGGCGCCGTCACCCACTTCCAGAGCTGCTGCGGCGGTTTCCCGGCCCAGGACGCCAACACCACGCCCTGGGGCTACAAGTTCTCCTGGAGCCCGCGGGCGGTGATGATCGCCGGCCGCAACCCGGCCCGCTTCCTGCGCGAGGGCGAGGTGGTGGAGATCCCGGGGCCGCAGCTGTTCGCCAACCACTGGCCGTACGAGGTGGAGGACCAGGGGGTCTTCGAGATCTACCCCAACCGCGACTCCTTCAAGTACATCCAGCCGTACGACCTGGAAGGCGTGCGGGGCATGTTCCGCGGCACCATCCGCTACCCCGGCTGGTGCGCCACCATGAAGGCGGCGGCCGACCTCGGCCTGTTCGAGATCGAGGAGCAGGACTGGTCGGAGGGCACCACCTACGCCCAGGTCCTCGCCCGCAACCTGCCCCCCTCGGGCGCGCCGCTGGCCGAACGGGTCGCCGCCTTCGTCGGCACCGACCCCGACTCGGAGGTCATCGCCCGCCTGGAGTGGGCCGGCCTGCTGTCCGACCGGCCCATCCCCGAGCGCCGCGCCTCGACCCTCGACATCTTCGGCAACCGGCTGATGCGTCTGATGATGTACCGCCCCGGAGAGCGCGACCTGGTGGTCCTGAAGCACGTCTTCGGGGTGTGCTACCCGGACGGCAGCCGGGAGGAGATCCGCTCCATGCTGGTCGAGACCGGCGAGCCCTGGGGCGACACGGCCATGGCGCGGACCGTGTCCCTGCCGGCGGCGATCGCCACCCGGTTGATCCTCAACGGCGGCATCTCCGTCCGCGGCGTGCAGATCCCGATCTGGCGGGAGATCTACGAGCCGGTGTTGGAGGAGCTCGCCGAGCGGGGCGTGCGGATGCGCGAGCAGCACATCAAGAGCTTCCACAACCCGTTCGAGCGGTGAGAGGGCGGCACCGCCCCGACGCTCCGGGGCGGTCGCGTCAGTCGAGGGCCGCGGCGACCAGGCCGACGGCACCGGCCACGGCCGAGGCGTAGGAGGTCACCAGGCCGATCTTCTCCCAGGTGTCGAGCTCGTCCCAGGTCTTGCGGTCGAAGCGGAACAGGCGCAGGTCGGTCTTGCCCGGCTCGGCCGGGTCGAACACCAGGACCGGCTCGAGGGTCAGCGGTACCGGCACGTCGAGCCCGGGCGACGGGGCCTCGCTCGGCAGCGCGGCGAACTGGTAGAGCCGGTCGGCGTCGAACCCGCCGGCACCGGTCGGGGACGGGAAGAGCTGCAGGCGGTGCGGCGGCTCGAAGTCGAGGCGGAGCTCGAGGGTCGGCGGCGCGTCGGCCGGCGCCGCTGCCTCGACCGGCGGCTGGGTGACGGGAGGCAAGCTCTCCTCGGCCGGCGCGCCGGCGGCGAGGGCGACCAGCGCCAGCCACGCCAGGCCACGACGACCCGCGCTCCCCACGCCCCTCAAGGTATCCCTTCCGGGGCGGGAGTCAAGGCCCTTCCCGGCGCTGGCGCGGTGCGGTATAAGCCATCGCCGATGACCGTCCTCGCCGGGGTCGTGCCGGTGTTCGCCGTGGTCGGCGTCGGCGCCCTCGCCCGCCGCCTGGGCTGGCTCGACGAGCGCTTCGTCGGCCAGCTCAACCACCTGATCTACAACCTCGCCCTGCCCGCCCTGCTGGTGCGGCTGATCGGCCGCACCCCGCTCGCCGACGAGGATCTGTTCGGGCCGGTGCTCCTGATCTCGTGCGCCGCCACCCTGCTCACCGGCCTGCTGGCCTGGGGGGTGATGGCCGGCTCGCGCAAGCCGCCCGAGCGGCTCGGCGTGGTGGTCCAGGCCGCGACCCGCGGCAACCTGGCCTACCTCGCCTTCCCGCTCATCCTGGCCGTCGCCGGCGAGCCGGCCCTCCGCCTGGCGGCCGTCATCTCGGCGGTCCTGATCCCGTTCCAGAACCTGCTCGCCGTGGCCGCGCTCGCCGCCGGCCGCGGCCGCCCGCCGCTGGTCCTGCTCCGCACCGTTCTCGTCAACCCGGTGGTCATGGGCGTCCTCGGCGGGCTCCTGTGGTCGCTGTCGGGCTGGGGCGGCTGGGGCTGGCTCGACACCTTCCTCGCCGTGCTCGGCGCCTTCGCCATGCCGGGCGGGCTGCTCGCCCTCGGCGGCCAGCTCCGGCTCGACCGGCTGCGGCTGGACCTGCGGCTGGCGGGCTTCGCCACGGTCCTCAAGCTGGCCGTGTGCCCGGCCGCGGGCTGGGTCGCCATGCTCTGGCTCGGGGTCGAGCCGCTCGGCCTGCTGGTCGCCACCCTGCTGCTGGCCGCGCCGACCGCGGTGGTCTCGACCGCCGTCGCCCAGGGCCTGGGGGGCGACACCGACCTGGCCGGCGCGGCGGTGGTGGTGTCCACCCTGGCCTCGTTCCCGGCCTACCTGCTGTGGGGGGTGGTGCTGTGAGGAGCCCCGGGAGCGCGGGCGGACCGGGCTGAGCCGGTCGCTCCACGAGCGGGAGTGCACGCCTCGACCGGCCGGGAGGGTCCCGCTAGTCGACCCACTCCAGCTTCAAGCGGTCGGTGTAGGGGTTGAGGCTCGCCCGCAGCTGCCGGGTGGCGCCGGCCGCGAGCTCGCCCTCGATCGAGGCGCGGGCGTCGACCTCCATCGACCGGCCGCGGAC
>CAYTJW010000101.1:0-11602 GCA_964438135.1 uncultured Thermoanaerobaculia bacterium | reverse complement strand
AGCCCCTCGCCGAGGCGCTGGCACGGCGGCCGGCGCGGGTCGAGGCCCACCTCGCCCGCCACGCCCGCCCCGACCGAGCGCCGTTCGTCGCCCTCAACACCGCGTTCCAGCGCGACGGCGCCTTGGTCGAGGTGGCGACGGGCGCGACCCTGGCCGAGCCGCTCCACCTGGTCCACGTCGTCACCCGGGCGGCGGCCGGCCGCGCCGTCTTCCCGCGCGCGCTGGTCGTGCTCGGCGAGGGCGCCCGGGCGACGGTGGTCGAGAGCTACCTCGGCGACCCCGGGCCCGCCCTCGTCTGCCCGGTCACCGAGCTGGTGGTCGGCCCGGGCGCCGCCTGCGACCACTGCCTCCTCGCCGCCGAGGGCCTCGACGTGACCCGCCTGGCGCGCCTCGAGGCGGTGCTCGACCGCGACGCGAGCCTCGCCGCCCACGCCTTCTCCCTCGGCGGCGGACTGACCCGCACCGAGCTGCGGGTGGCGCTGGACGGCGAGGGGGCGAGCGCCGACCTCGCCGGCCTGTCCCTGACCGCCGGCCGCCAGCACTGCGACACCGCCCTCACCGTCCGCCACGCCCGACCCGGCTGCACCAGCCGCGAGCTGTTCAAGGGGGTGCTGGACGGGGCCAGCCGGACGGTCTTCACCGGCCGCATCGTCGTCGACCCGGGCGCGGTCAGGACCGACGCCCTGCTCTCCAACCGCAACCTGCTCCTGTCGGACGCGGCCACCGCCCACTCCAACCCGCAGCTCGAGATCTCGGCCGACGACGTCCGCTGCACCCACGGCTCCGCCGTCGGCCAGCTCGAGGAGGACGCCCTGTTCTACCTGCGCGCCCGCGGCCTCGGCCGGGAGGTCGCCGCCAGCCTCCTCACCTGGGCCTTCGCCGCCGAGGTGGTGGAGCGGGTGCCCATCGAGCCGCTGCGGCGGGCGCTGACCGACGCGGTGCTGGCTCGCCTGCCGCACGGCGAGCTGGCGCGGGAGGCGACGTGACCGCCGCCGCCGCGACCGCCGCGGCGCCGGCCGGGGCCGGGCTCGACCTCGACCGACTGCGGGCGGATTTCCCGGCCCTGAGCCTGACCCTGCGCGGCCGGCCGCTGGTCTACCTCGACAACGCTGCCACCACCCACAAGCCCCGCGCCGTCCTCGAGGCGGTCGAGCGGCTCTACGCCACCGGCTACGGCAACGTCCACCGCGGCGTGCACACCCTGTCGCAGCGGGCCACCGAGGCCTTCGAGCGCGCTCGCGACACGGTCCGCCGGCGGCTCAACGCCGCCCGCGCCGACGAGGTCGTGCTCGTGCGCGGCACCACCGAGGCGGTCAACCTGGTCGCCGCGAGCTTCGTTCGGCCGCGCCTCGAACCCGGCGACGAGGTCCTGGTCACCGGCCTCGAGCACCACTCCAACATCGTCCCCTGGCAGCTGACCTGCGCCGAGCGCGGTGCGCGGCTGGTGGCGGCTCAGGTCACCGACGCCGGCGAGGTCGACCTCGACGCCTTCGCCGCCCGGCTCGGGCCGCGCACCCGGATGGCGGCCTTCGCCCACGTCTCCAACGCCCTCGGCACGGTCAACCCGGTGGCGGAGATGGTCGCCCTCGCCCACTGCCGCGGCGTGCCGGTGCTCGTCGACGGCGCCCAGGCCGTTCCCCACCTCGCGGTCGACGTCCAGGCCCTGGGCTGCGACTTCTACGCCTTCTCCGGCCACAAGGTCTACGGCCCGTCCGGCATCGGCGCCCTGTGGGGGCGGCGGGAGCTGCTGGCGGCGATGCCTCCCTACCAGGGCGGCGGCGACATGATCCGCTCGGTCGGCTTCGCCTCCTCGACGTACGCCGACCCGCCCCACCGCTTCGAGGCCGGCACCCCCAACATCGAGGGCGCCATCGGCCTGGCCGCGGCGCTCGACTACCTCGACGGCCTCGACCGTGCCGCGGTCGCCGCCCACGAGCGCGCCCTGCTCGAGCGCGCCGTGTCCGCCCTGGCCGCGGTCCCCGGCGTGCGCCTGGTCGGCGCCCCCCGCGAGCGGGTCGGGGTGGTGTCGTTCGTCGTCGACGGCGCCCACCCGCACGACGTCGGCACCATCCTCGACCGGCAGGGGGTGGCGGTGCGGGCCGGCCACCACTGCGCCCAGCCCCTGATGGAGCGCCTCGGCCTCGTGGCGACGGTGCGGGCGTCGTTCGGCCTCTACAACACCGAGTCCGAGGTCGACGCCCTGGTCGCGGGCCTGGAGCGGGTGCGGGAGGTGCTCCTCTAAGCCTTGGGGGAACGAGATCGTGACAGCCGAGTCTGGTTCTGCGGGAGAGCCGACACCTGGACGTGGACGTCGTCGTGGACGTGGACGTGGACGAGCTCCAGGACCAGGTCCAGGTTGGTTCGCTGGTCCCCGGAACGCCCTGCACGCCTCGAACGGCCGGGAGGATTCCACGAGATGCGAGACACGGACGACCTCCGCGACCTCTACCAGCAGGTGATCCTCGACCACTCCCGGCGGCCGCGCAACTGCGGCACCCTGGCGTGCCCCAATCGCCGCGCCGAGGGCCGCAACCCGCTCTGCGGCGACCACGTCGAGGTCTACCTCCGCGTCGCCGACGGGCGGGTCGAGGAGATCAGCTTCCAGGGCGGCGGCTGCGCCATCTGCACCGCCTCCTGCTCGCTCATGACCGAGGCCGTGCGCGGCCGCTCGGTCGAGGAGGCGGCGGCCCTGTTCGACGGCTTCCACCAGATGCTGACTGGCGTCGCCGACGAGGCCGGCGTGGAGCTGGGCAAGCTGCGCGCCTTCGAGGGGGTGCGCGAGTACCCGGTGCGGGTCAAGTGCGCCACCCTGGCCTGGCACACCCTGCGCGCGGCGATGGCCGGCGGCGAAACGGCGGTGACGACGGAATGAGAGCTTTCAGCCGTCAGCGATCAGCTGTCAGCTCCGCCTCCCGCCCGAGTCAGGGCCGGTCGGAGCGAAGCGTAAGGCAAGCGGGAGCTGGACGGTGCCATCGGAGGCCGCCATGAAGACCGAGCAGATCCGGCAGCGCGTCGTCGACGCGCTGCGCACCGTCCACGACCCCGAGATCCCGGTCGACATCTGGGAGCTCGGCCTGGTCTACGACCTCGACGTCCGGCCGGACGGGCGGGTCGCGATCCAGATGACCCTGACCTCGCCCGCCTGCCCGGTCGCAGAGCTGCTGCCTCCCGAGGTCGAGCGACGGGTGGCCGCGGTCCCGGGCGTGCGCGCCGTGACCGTCGACGTGGTCTGGGACCCGCCCTGGGGCCCGGAGCGGCTGTCCGAGGCGGCGCGGTTGGAGCTGGGGCTGGAGTAGCGCGCCGGGGCGGGCCCTATACTCGCCCCATGAAACGGGTGCGCCGGGAGCGCAGGCTCGAGATGGTCCGGCAGTGAAGACCAACGCCGCCCGGCTGCTCGACTCGCTCGGCATCGCCTACGAGCTGCGGGAGTACGAGACCGGCGACGAGCACCTGACCGCGGCCGAGGTGGCGGCGCGGGTCGGCCTGCCGCCGGAGCAGGTGTTCAAGACCCTGGTGGTGCGCGGCGACCGGCGCGGCGTGCTGCTGGCGGCGGTGCCGGCCGACGCCGAGCTCGACCTCAAGGCCCTGGCGCGCGCGAGCGGCGACCGCACCGTCGAGCTGGTGCCGCTGGCGGAGGTGCAGCCGCTGACCGGCTACGTCCGCGGCGGCGTCACCGCCCTCGGCTGCCGCAAGCCCTACCCGGCCTTCGTCGACGAGACCGTCGAGCTGTTCGACGTCGTCTCGGTCTCGGCCGGCGTGCGCGGGACGCAGGTCCTGCTCGCCCCCGCCGACTACCTGCGCGCCACCGGCGCGCGGACCGCCGACATCGCCCGCGGCTGAGGGGGACCGCCGGGCGCCCCCGGCGTCATGGTTGACGATGAACCACCCGCGCCTTACATTCGGGTAAGGAGTTGGAGGCTGTCGCATGGCAACCGCCACCGTGACCAGCAAGGGGCAGATCACCATCCCGAAGCCGATCCGGGACGCCCTCGAGCTCGAGCCCGGGGACCGGGTCGCCTTCCGCTTCGACGACGAGGGGCGCGTCATCCTCGAGCCGGAGACCCTCGACCTGCTGCAGCTCTTCGGCGCGCTCAAGCCGGAGGTGCGGGGCGTCACGGTCGAGGACATGCGCCGGGCGGTCCGGCGGCGGGGGGCCGGCCGGTGATTGCCCTGGACACCAACGTCGTGGTCCGCTTCGTGGTCGAGGACGACCGCGAGCAGTCGCGCCGCGCCCTGGCCTTCCTCGAGGCGCGCGACCGCGACGGCACGCCCTGCCTGGTGACCGACATCGTGGTCTGCGAGACCGTCTGGGTCCTGGAGTCCTGCTACCGCCTCGGCCGCGCCGAGATCGCCGCGACCCTGCGCTCCCTGCTGCGGGCGCGCCAGCTGCGCTTCCAGTCCCCGGACCTGGTCGCGCGGGCGCTCGAGCGCTACCGCAAGGGCGCGGGCGACGTGTCGGACTACCTGGTCGACGAGGTCGGCCGGTCGCTGGGGTGCACCGCCACCGTCACCTTCGCCCGCGACCTCGACGGCGACCCGCGCTTCGTGGCGCCGTAGGCCGGCCGCGCCACCCGCTCGGCGACCAGGTAGGCGCGAGCGGCCGGCGGCGACTCGCGCAGGGCCTCGCGCAGCTCCGCGAGCGTCATCTCCTCGTGCCACAGGGAGTACAGGCGGCCCTGGGTTTCGACGAGGCGCTCGGGCGGGGGCGGGCTGAACACCATGGACCGAGTCTGCCGGCGCGACGGGGGCGGGTGAAGCCCATCCGCCTCGACGCACCCCGCCCGCGGCGTCACCGCGCGCTCATCCCGGTCCCGTGCTCCCCCCGCCCGCCCGTCGACTGACTCTCGCCCCCGGCCCCCTCACTCGCACAGCGCGAAGGCGTCGGTGTCGAGGATCGGCGCGAACGGCACGCCGAGGGTGCTGTTGTAGATCTGCTGCTCGCCGGTCTCGGTGTCGGTCACGGTCACGGTCACGCCGACGTCGGTCAGGCCGGCGACGAACACCCAGTAGCGCTGGCTGATGGCGCAGCCGTCCAGCACCTTGACCAGCAGCTCGACGTTGGCCGGGTCGAAGAAGGTGAAGGCGCCCGAGTCCTCGGTGAGCGGGTAGGGGTCGCCGAAGCCGAAGCGACCGTCGGCGGTCCACCACATGGCCTCGGCCTCGAAGCGGCCGTCCTGGAGCAGCAGCGGCGGCTCGGGGAAGGGGAGCGGCGCGGTGGCGTAGCCGATGGCGAAAGCGCTGCTGACGCCGTTGTACCACATGCGGGCGGTGTCGCCGTCCAGCACCACCCGCGGGCTGAAGACCGCCGCCTCGTCGAAGGCGCCGGAGCCGCCGGGCCGCAGGACCGCCTGCCACGCCGGCTGCCGGGCCCAGTGGATGCCGTCCCGGGACGTCGCGTGGCCGATGTTGCAGGTCGCAGCGGGCACGCCGGTGTACTACATGTGGTAGACGCAGCCTGAGAGGACCACCATGGGGAACGCGACGCTGCCCCCCTCCCAACCGCGCGGCTCGAGGACCGGCTCCGGTCGCTTGGTCCAGGTGACCCCGTCCGGCGAGGTGGCGTAACCGATCGCGATCCTGTCCAAGGTCTGCCACCCCCAGTACCAGGCCCGGTAGGTCCCGCCGTCGGCGACCACGGCGGTGATGCCAGCACCGCCGCTGTCCCAGCTTCCGGGCGCTCCGACCGGGAGCACCGGGTTGGACGGGTGCTTGGTCCAGGTCACCCCGTCTGGCGAGGTGGCGTAGCCGGTCGGAAACGGGCTCGACTCGACCGGAGTGGAGCGATGAGCGCCGTACCACATGTGAAAGGTGGTGCCGTCCCAGAGCACCGCACCCGGTTGGAGCGACACGGAGTCCCAGGCGCCGGCCTCGCCGCGGCGGAGGACCGGGTTGCCGGGGTACTTGGTCCAGGTCACCCCGTCGGACGAGGTGGCGTAGCCGATGTCGGTGGCGTGAACCGCCGCACCGCCGGCGTCCCACAGGTGGTAGGTGACCCCGTCGAAGATGACCTCCGAGTGGTCGACCGCCCCCTCGTCCCACTCCCCGGGCGCGCCGTGCCCCAGGACCGGGTTGCCTTCGTGCTTGGTCCATGTGGACTGGCCGAAAGCCCCGCCCGCCGCCAGCAGGACGGCGACGGCGAGGCCGAGCGGCCGGAGCGAAACCCACGACGCGCGCAACGGACCCATCTCGGCCCCCTTCCCCGCTCTCACAGCGTGCTGCGAATGCTGACGAGCAATGTCGGTTCCGTCCCCGGCGCTGTCAACCGCCCGGACACCTGCGCGGACACCGGCCGACGCGACCCTCCCCGCGCCTCCGGGCCCTCGCAGGGTCACCCACCGCTCCCCCCGTCCGGACTCCTCCAGGGCCCGAGGGCGAGGCGCCCTCGCCGCCCTGCCGCCGGAACCCGGCGCCCGCGGGTCGAGCCCCTGCCCGCCGACAGGTTGGCCGGGCGCGGCGACACCGCGCTCGGCGCCCGCGCGGCAACGGGCGTATGCTCGATTCGGAGGAAGGAGGCGGCGGTCCCGCTGTGGGATCTCGGGTGTGGCCGGTGGAGGAGCCGTATCACCGATACGCTGCCTACGTGCTCGCCCTCGAGACGGACTGGCGCCGCTGGCACCCACCCTCCGGGGACTGGATTCGCCCCGAGCCCACGGAGGCGGACACGGCGTCCCGCACGCGGATGCCGGCGCTGGCCGAGCTCGAGCGGCAGGTCCGGGTCCGCGGCTGCTGGCAGAGCTCCTGCACGACCTGTGGCGGACTCTGGGGCCGCATGGGGGAAGCCGTCCTGGACGCCTGCAGGGCCGCCGCCCGCGACCCGGAGACCCTCTCGCGCGAGGTGTACGGCGCCCTGACCGAGGGCCCGCCCGCCTGGGTCCTGTGGAAGCCGCTCCTGGTGGGCGCGATCGAGGGGCTCTGGGAGGAGCGGCCCGAGCTCCTGGGCCGGATCATCGGCCCGCTCGTCGCCCGCTACGGGGGTGACGTGCTGCTGTGGCTGCTGGCGCCGGTCCTGCTCCTCCGGAGGCCAGCGCGCGGACCGGGAGCCGGGCCTCGACCCCAGCTCGAGATCCCCCCCGAGGTGCGTGCAGCCTGGGCGCGAACGCTCCGTGGAGCCCGGGAGGCACACGACACCATCGAGAGCACGAGAGCGAGCCTGGTGAGGGAGTGGCTCCGCCGTGGACGCGAGCGCTCCCTCGTCGGCGCCGACCCCCTGCTGGTGGATCTCGCGCTCGAGACCCTGGGCGTGGACGAGGTGCTGGCCAACCGCGCCTGGCTCGTGGACCCGCTGCTCGCACCCTCGGCCTGGGCGGAGCGGCTCCGGCGGCGCTTGTTCGACCTCGGCGACGCTCGCGCGGGGGTCGCGCTCCTCGCCATGGGCCTGCCTGATCCGGCCGACCGGGGGAGGGTCGCGGGCCATCTCGTCCAGCTGGCCGAGGCCGCGCCGCGCGTGGTGGTCGACGCCCTCGAGGCGCTGCCCCGGTCCGACCCGGGGATCGCCCGGCTGCTCCCCCTGCTGGGACCGTGCGTCTGCGCCAGCACGCTCGTCGAGGTGGATCGCCTCGCCACGGCGGTGTCCCGCCAGGTCCCCGACCAGGTGGCCGAGCTCGTGCAATGCGCCGAGCGGCGCGCGATCGACACGGCGGATGTGCGCTGGCTCGAGTGGGCGATCACGCGAGCGCGTTCGTGGCGGCCGGGAGACGTCGCGCGGATGGTGGGGGCGTGGATCGAGATGGTCGTCGAGGAGGTCCGGGCCGCTGCCCCCCGGTCGCGGGCATCCGGGGCGCCCGGCGACTGGCTGGACCAGAGGCTGCGGTTCCTCGCGGAGGCGGCCCCCGCCCGGCGTGGGGACCTCGCCCAGGGGCTCGCCGCGCTGGTCCGCGGCCCCGATCGGGCAGACCTCGCCGAGTGGCTGCTGGGTCGCCTCGCGCCCTGCCTGGAGGGGAACCAGCGCGAGGCCGTCGTCCAGGTGCTCGCGGACCGGGTCCACGACCGCCCCTGGACCCGCACGCGGGACCGCCAGGGCTCACTGGAGACCCTGCTGGCCGCGGTCGTCCCGGCCGGGGACCCCCGCCTGGCCCGGCTGCCGCTCGTGGACGTCCGCAAGCCGAGCCCCGGGGAGCTCGACGCGATGCTCGAGGCGCTGAGAGCCGCCTGGGTCGAGATCTGCGGGCCCGAGCTGGGCGCCGCCACTCGCCCCGGCCGCTTCCGCGGCAAGCG
Source organism: uncultured Thermoanaerobaculia bacterium (assembly GCA_964438135.1). Taxonomy (GTDB): domain Bacteria; phylum Acidobacteriota; class Thermoanaerobaculia; order Thermoanaerobaculales; family Sulfomarinibacteraceae; genus CAYTJW01. The sequence continues at coordinate 3,388 of CAYTJW010000101.1, read as the reverse complement.
TGCCCGCCGCCTCGAGGTGGTCGTCCTCGACCCCGCGTTCACGCCGCCCTGGGGGGCCTGGAACAGCCTGCTCCTGCCATCGGCGTTCAGCCGGTTCCGGGGGTCGGTGAACGACCGCATCGCCCCGCACCACGTCGACCACGTCGACTTCGTCCGAGAGACGGGGAGCTGACGCCGCTTCCGGACGGCGCCGCCGACAGCGCGGGGCCCCTGGTCGAGGAGGAGATCCGCTGCGACCGGGCCTGCTCAACGCGAGGGGTCGGGCCCCACGCCGTCGCCAACCTGCTGGCTCTCGTGCGGACCTCTCGCGAGGTCCGGCGGTGTCCGGGCTCGAGACGAAGGCGAGCGGCTGGGGCGGAGTGACGGACCCGTGACCGCCCCCGTGCGTCGCGAACGCGGTGGGCTGGGTCCCGGCCAGGAGGGCCTCGGCTCGGCACGACCGGCCGTCACCCCGTTGGTGGGCGCGAGCGGCCCGGGCCGGAGGGGCAGGGGAGGCGGGCGGCGCACCCCGGGGGTGGAGGGGCGTCGGGGACGGGCATCGGGATCGGGCGGGAAAGAGGGGGGTTGACAGGGTGGAGTGTCAACGGATATTCTCATCCTGTGAGTTGATGAGATGATCTCGCTGACCGGACGGTACGCGCTGCGCATCCTCGGCTACCTGGCCGACCGGCCGGGGGAGTGGGTGCAGGGGCGCGAGGTGGCCGCCGCCACCGGCATCCCGGCCAACTATCTGGCCAAGATCGGCAACCTGCTGCGCAAGCGGGGCCTGCTTCAGAGCCAGAAGGGCTGGGGCGGCGGCTTCCGGCTGCGGGAGGAGGCGCTCGGGGTGCCGATCGCCGAGGTGCTGGAGGCGATCGACGGCCCCCGCGACCCTGACGCCTGCGTCTTCGAGCGCCGCAACTGCGACCGCGACCACCCCTGCCCGTTGCACGAGCGCTGGCAGCGGGTGCGCGAGGAGCTCGCGGACATGGGCCGCTCGGTCACGGTCGGCCAGCTGCGGTCGGACGCGGCGCCGGCCCCGTCGGTAGCGCCGGCGGCCGCACCCGCCCGCCGGGCAACCCCCCGCCGGCCGAGAGCGAGGGGCTGAGCCGCGATGCGCACGGGCACGGGGTCACGTCGTCGCCGCCCGGGAATTCAACGGATATATTCATGCGTTGAGCAGATGAAGACCGAGGCCGACCGCAGAGGTCGACCCGGACAGGAAAGGAGCCACGCCATGGACCACCCCATCCACACCCTGATGCACGAGCACCGCGTCATCGAGCAGGTGCTCTCGTCCCTCGATGCCTTCGCCACGGCGGTCGCCGAAGGCGGGCCGGCCGAGCGCGACGCGGTGCGCGACTACGCCCGCTTCTTCTCGGGCTTCGCCGACCGCTGCCACCACGGCAAGGAGGAGGAGCGGCTGTTCGCGGCCCTGGTCCGGGCCGGCTTGCCGCGCGAGGCGGGGCCGATCGCGGTCATGCTCCACGAGCACGAGCTCGGCCGCCAGCACGTCCGCGCCCTGGCCGCCGTCGGCGCCGGCACCGGATCGCTCGACCCGGCGGAGCGGGAGGCCCTGGTCGCCCACGCCACCGCCTTCGTCGAGCTGCTCCGCGCCCACATCGCCAAGGAGGACGGCGTCCTGTTCCCGATGGCGGCGCAGCGGCTCTCACCCGAGACGCTCGCGCGCCTGGCCGAGGAGTTCGAGGCCTTCGAGCGCGACGTCATGGGCGCGGGCGAGCACGAGCGGCTGCACCAGCTCGGCGAACGCCTGGTCGCCGGCCAGGCGGGCGGGGCGCCCGCCACCTTCGCCTGCGGCTGCCACGCCACGACCGCCCACGGGCAGCGGGGCTGACCGGCGCGGCGCCGTCTTCACCGGGCTCGAGGCAACGGCGCATGCTTCCGGACACGACGGGTCGCGGGAGTGGTGTCGCGTCGTTCCGCCATTGTCCGCGAAGCAGGGAGGATCAGCGAGTGTCGGGCACGGCGAGCTGTCAGTCTCGGCCGCTCGCGAGCCGAGCGGCGCCCGGATACACGACCCCGGAATGCGGTTGCTGCACCGTTCGACAGACCACACCGGCGGGAGGGCGTGACGTGCGCCTCTCGCCACTGGCGCCAGGGCACCCGTTCATGACGCGCTCATGACCCGCACAGGCGGTCACTCGCCCGGGAGGCCGCCAGGTCGAGCGCGGCGGCGCTGCGCGTGGCCGCGCTCCCTGGCGCGCACCGAGATCAACCGCTGGTCGGCGCGGCGGATCGTCTCGACGAGTCGCTCGCCGCCTTCGCGCAACGCCCACCCGTAGGAGAGCGCAACCGGCACCCCGGCCCGGCCAGCCTCGCGCAGCCGCTGAGCGATCCCCTCGGTGGCGGCGGCGGCGTCGCCGACCAGCAGCAGCAGGAACTCGTCGCCGCCGATGCGCAGCACCGCGTCCTCGGAGCGGCTCATCGACATCAGGAAGCGGGCGACGCGCTTCAGCACGCGGTCGCCGGTGTCGTGGCCGTGCCGGTCGTTGTACTGCTTGAAGTGATCGACGTCGATCACGATGACGCCCCACTGCTGCTCCGCTCGGGCCTCGTCCTGCTCCCACTCGATCAGGTAACGACGGTTGTAGCAGCCGGTGAGAGGGTCGCGAAGCGCCGCCTGGAAGAGCTGGCGCTCGAGCTCCTTCCGGTCCGAGATGTCGATCAGGATGCCGTGCAAGGTGATCTCGCCCGTGTCGGGGTCGACCACCTGGTAGGCCGTGTCGAGCACCGTGCGCACCTGGCCGTCCGTGCGCCTGATCTCGAGCTCGAACTCGCGGACCGCTCCGCTACGTCTCAGGATGTCGAGCTCGGCGGCTCGCCGAGCCGGATCGACCAGGAGCTTCGCCGCAGTGTACTGCCGCAGCTCCCGCAACGAGCCGATGCCGAACATGGCGAGGAACGCAGGGTTGGCGTCGATAATCGTCCCGTTCGGCGAGGTGATGTAGACACCTTCCTGCAGCTTGTCGACGAACTGCGCGAGCACGGCCGGATCCCGCAGACCCCTGCGCCGCGCGGGCTGCCGGATTGTCGTCCCGCGCGAACTCTGCCTCGCCGGCGGCGTCCGGCCTGTCTTCGTCGCGCGCCTCACGCCGTTTCCCCGGGTTGACTCGCGGCCGAACCCGAGCTGCAGGACCGCACGCCCGTCGCCCCGCCCCTGGTGAGAGGGTAGTCGCCACGACGAGCAGCTCCGCTGACACGACCGATGGAGGCCATTGGTAGATCCTTACCCCTTTCCTGCCGAATGGCAAGGTTGGAGGCCAAGACCCCCGTTCAAACCGTGCGTGCGGTTTTCCCGCACACGGCTTACCGATGGTCTTCTGGGCATCGTTACGCGCCTCCCGGGTAACGGATGGTGCCTCGCAGGCGACACAGGCCGTGTCCCTCA
>CAYTJW010000100.1:0-11617 GCA_964438135.1 uncultured Thermoanaerobaculia bacterium | reverse complement strand
AGCCACCTCGGGCCGCTCGTGACGTGACGTGGTGAGACATCCGGGCTACCATCGCCTGGCTCGCAGCGACGGCGGGCGTCCGGGGACGCGGGGCGCGAGAACCCGCGATCGTCGACGCCGTAGAGCCTTCGGGAGGTTTGCGATGCGACGACTGCTCCTGCCCGTCACCCTGACCCTGGCCGCTCTCCTCTCGACCGGCGCCGCCGGCGCCCAGACCAGGCTCCTGCGCTTCCCCGACATCCACGGGGACACCGTGGCCTTCTGCTACGGCGGCGACCTGTGGACGGCGCCGGCGAGCGGGGGGACTGCGGTGCGCCTGACCGCTCACCCCGGCCAGGAGGTGTTCCCCAAGTTCTCGCCCGACGGCGCCTGGATCGCGTTCACCGGCCAGTACGACGGCGACGAGCAGGTCTACGTCATCCCGGCCACCGGAGGGGAGCCGCGGCGGCTGACCTACTACCCGGCGCACGGTCCGCTCCCGCCGCGCTGGGGCTACGACAACCAGGTCTACGGCTGGACCCCGGACGGGAAGAGCATCCTCTTCCGCTCCGGGCGGGACGCAGACGACATCGCCGTGCTCACTGCCCTCTACACGGTCGACCTCGGCGGGGGCCTGCCGGTCAAGCTGCCGATGCCGACCGCGGGCGCCGGCGACTTCGCGCCGGACGGGAAGCGGATGGTGTACTCGCCGCTGTTCCGCGACTTCCGCACCTGGAAGCGCTACCAGGGCGGCTGGGCGCAGAACCTCTACCTCTTCGACCTCGCCTCGCACGAGGCCCGCCTCATCGCCCCCAGCCCGCGCACCGAGCGCGACCCGATGTGGATCGGCGACACCGTCTACTTCGTGTCCGACCGCGACGGCACCCTCAACCTCTACGCCCATGACATCGCCTCCGACGCGGTCCGCCAGCTCAGCCACAGCACGAGCTGGGACCTGCGCTGGGCGAGCTCCGACAACCGGCGCCAGATCGTCTACGAGCTCGGCGGCGAGCTCGAGGTCTTCGACACCTCGAGCGGCGCGACCCGCCGCCTCCAGATCGAGGTGCCGGACGACGGCCTCGCCCGGCGGCCCTCGCGGATCTCGGTCGCGGGCGACATCGAGGACTTCGGCCTCTCGCCCAAGGGGGAGCGCGCCCTCTTCGTGGCCCGCGGCGACGTCTTCACGGTGCCGGTCGAGAAGGGCCCGACCCGCAACCTCACCCACAGCTCGGGCGAGCACGACAGGTGGGCGCGCTGGTCGCCAGACGGGGCGCGGATCGCTTTCGTGTCGGACGGGAGCGGCGAGGACCAGGTCTACCTGGTCGACCAGGCCGGGACGGGGCGGCCCGAGCAGCTGACGAGCGGGCTCGCGGCCATGCTCAACGCCCCTGCCTGGTCGCCCGACTCGAGCCGGCTGGCGTTCTCGGACAAGGACGGCAAGCTCTACGTCCTCACGGTGGCCGACAAGAAGCTGGTCCAGGTCGCGGACGACGAGTACGGGACCGTGCTCGACTACGCATGGTCGCCGGACAGCGGCCACCTCGCCTTCTCACTCGCCAACCGCAACCGCAACCGCTCGCTGTGGATCTGGAGCGCGGCCGACGCCAGCCTGCACCGGGTCACCGACGACCTCTTCAGCGCCTACTCGCCGGCCTGGCACCCGGGCGGGGAGTACCTCTACTACCTCTCCGATCGCGACTACGCGCCGCAGATCTCGTCCCTGGAGTGGAACTTCGCCGGCGACCGGACGACCGGGATCTTCGCCCTCGCCCTGCGCAAGGACGTCGCCCACCCCTTCGCCCCGGAGAGCGACGAGGTGACGCTGGGCGAGGAGGAGGCGGCAGAGGGCAAGGGCGAGGAGAAGGACGGCGGCAGGGACAGCGGCAAGGGCAAGGACGAGGCGAAGCCGCAGCCGGTGGCGATCGACTTCGACCGCCTGGCGGCGCGCGCGGCGCGGGTGCCGGTCGAGGCCGCCAACCTGGACGGGCTCGCCGTGACCAGGGACTACCTCGTGTACCTCAGCTCTGGAGCTCGGTTCTACGGCCGGCCCAGCCCCGACAAGCCGTCGCTCCACGTCTACTCGCTCGAGGAGCGCGAGGGCTCGGTGCTGGCGGAGAACGTCGACGGTTTCGCGCTGGCCGAGGACGGCAGCAAGGCGCTGGTCAAGGACAAGGGCGGCTACCGGCTGCTCGAGGTCAAGGGCGGCAAGGGCGCGGGCGGCAGGCGACCGAACGGCCCGCCGCCGGGCGCGGACGAGCCCAAGCTGGTCTCGACGGATGAGCTCGCCGTCGACCGCATCCCGGCCGAAGAGTGGGAGGAGGTCTTCGACGAGGTCTGGCGCCGCTACCGCGACTTCTTCTACGTCCGCAACATGCACGGCTACGACTGGAAGGCGATCGGCGACCGCTACCGCGCGCTCGTCCCCCACGTCGCCCACCGCTCGGACCTCAACTACGTCTTGGGCGAGATGGTCGCCGAGCTCAACGTCGGCCACGCCTACATCGAGGGCGGCGACTTCGAGGTCCCGGAACGCGCCCCGGTGGGCCTGCCGGGGGCGCGCTTCTCGCTCGACGCGGCGGCCGGCCGCTACCGCATCGCCACCATCTTCCCCGGGCACAACGAGGAGCCGGGTTACCGCAGCCCGCTGACCGAGGTCGGCGTCGACGTCTCACTCGGCGACTACGTCCTCGCGATCGACGGGGTGGAGCTCGGCGGGGGAGACAACCCCTACCGCCTGCTCCAGCACAAGACCCACCCGGTGACCCTGACGGTCAACGCCGAGCCGAGCCTGGAGGGGGCGCGCACGGTGACCTACAACCCGATCACCGACGAGGCGCCGCTCCTCTACCTCGACCGGGTGATCCGCAACCGCGCCCTGGTGGACCGCCTGAGCGAGGGCCGCGTCGGCTACCTCCACGTGCCGGACATGGGCGCCCCGGGGATCGCCGAGTTCATCAAGTGGTTCTACCCTCAGGTCCGCAAGGAGGGGATGGTGGTCGACGTCCGCAACAACGGCGGCGGCAACGTCTCGCAGTGGATCATCGAGCGGCTGGACACTCGTCTCCTCGGAACCCGCTTCGGCTACTCGAGCGACGAGCCGGGCACCTACCCCCGCACCGTCCTCCACGGGCACACGGTGTGCCTGATCAGCGAGACCTCGGCCTCGGACGGCGACATCTTCCCGTACTACTTCCGCAAGGCCGGCCTCGGCCCGCTGATCGGCAAGCGGAGCTGGGGCGGCGTGGTCGGCATCTCGGGCACCGGCCCGCTGATCGACGGCGGCGTGGTGTTCGTGCCCCAGAACGGGACCAACGACGAGAACGGCGCCTGGATCATCGAGGGCGTCGGCGTCGAGCCCGACATCGAGGTCGAGAACGACCCCGCGTCCGCCATCGCCGGCCGCGACCCCCAGCTCGAGCGCGGGGTCGCCGAGGTGCTCAAGGCGATGGCGGCCGAGCCCCGCCGCCTGCCGCCGCGTCCGCCGGACCCGGTCAAGACCAGGTAGGAGCGGCGAGCATCTCGGCGGCCACGAGGGGGCGAACTGGGCGCCAGACCCAACACCCCAGGCAGACCCGCGGAGGCTGCCACGGGAGTGCGAAGTGGAGTGGGCCTGGCACCCGATCAAGGTGGAGCCCGAGGACGGCGCTGGCCTGGAGCGGCTGGCTCGGTACATCATGAGACGGCCAGTCAGCCTCGAGTGGATGAGCTGGAGCCAGGGCGCCGCGGAGGTTGGGTACACCCTCAAGCCGAAGGACGGGCGCCCAGCGGGCCAGGAGAGCCTCGACCCTCTCGAGTGTGTTGCTCGCGTCCTCGCCCACGTCCCGGAGTACCACCTGCCCGGCGACACCGTCACTCACGCCATCAGGGTCGGCAACGATGGGCCGCTTCCGGTGACGAATGCTCATGTCGTCGACACATTCCCAAGCGATCTTGTCGGTGCATCGTGGACCTGCGCCGGGAGCAGCGGAGGCTCCTGCAACTCCGACGGCGTCGGCGACATCGACGAGATGGTCGATCTTCCAGTCGGGGCGCTCGTGACCTTCACGGTCACCGGCGCCGTCGACCAAGCGGCCACCCGCGATCTGGTGAACCAGGCGGCGGTGTCGTCGTCGCTCACGGACCCGGATCTGACCGACAACACGTCCACCCACGTGGATGCGCTCGAGGTGCCGCTCTTCTGTGACGGATTCGACAGCGGCAACACCGACGACTGGTCAGTCTCGAGCGGATGAGCTGCTTCGGTACCGCTTCGGAACCGGGTCCAACGTTGTCCACGTTGTTGGGAGTCCACGATCCGTACACGTCGACAACGGCGGACCTGACACCCGTCGGAGGGAGCCTCCCGGGCCGGCTGCAGGCCATCGCGCCCATCGCGCCCATCGCGCACCCCCGTGTTGACGGCCGTCCTCGGCAGGCGTAGGGTGGGCTCACGGAGCGGTCGCCGTTGGCGCTCGAGGGAAGCCGGTGAGAGTCCGGCGCGGCCCCCGCCACTGTGACCAGGTACGGCCCGTTCTGGGGCAGCCCGCGAGGGTGAGCCCGGCCACTGACGGCCGCGATCTGCGGGTCGAGCCGTTGGGAAGGCGAACGAAGCCGGGGGATCTGGAAGCCAGGAGACCTGCCGCTTCGAGGAGAAACGGGAGGTTTCGTATGGGTTTCCGGTTCGTCTTCGCAGTCGCGGTGTTGGTGTGTGTGCTCTTTGCGCCGGGTGCTCCTGCATCTGCTCCACAATCGGTCTTCGAGAACGAGATCACGGTTACGGCCACGGGGAGCGAGGACGCGGTGGACGACGTCCCGGTGGCGGTGACTGTCATCGGCCGCGAGGAGATCGACGACTCCCAGGAGGAGTCGGTCGCCGACCTCCTGCGGCGGGTGCCCGGGGTGACGATCATCCGCTCGGGCGACGAGGGCACTGCCATGTCGACCTTCGTCCGCGGCACCGAATCGGACCATGCTCTCGCCCTGTTCGACGGTGTGCGCCTCAACTCCCCCTACTTCGCAGGCTACGACTGGAGCCTGCTGCCCACCACCGGCATCGACAGGATCGAGATCGTGCGCGGGCCGTTCTCCGCCCTGTGGGGCGCGGACGCCATCGGCGGCGCGGTGAACGTGGTCCCGGCGCGGGCCCACGACGGGCTCAACGCCTCCCTCGTGGCCGAGGGCGGCGAGGACAGCTGGGGCCGCTTCGAGGGCGCCATCGGCTGGGCGGGCTCGGGCTTCGACATCTACGCCTCGGGCTTCGACCGCCAGGGGGAGGGCACCCTCGACAACAGCGACTTCGAAAACAGCCAGATGCTCGTCGACACGGGCTACAGCTGGGCCGAGGGGAGCCGGGTGGCGCTGCTGGTCCAGGGGCTCGACTCGGAGATCGGGATTCCGTTCGCCGATCCGGTGACCCTGACCCCGAACCGGCGGCAGGAGGCCGACCAGCTGCTGATCGCCGTTCCCCTGCGCTTCCGGGTGAGCGATCGCTGGAACCTCGAGCTGGTCGCCTCCCAGGTCGAGCGGGAGCTTTCCTACAGCGACCCCGACGACCCGTGGGGCTTCACCTGGTCCGAGACCGCGGCGGACACCGTTCAGGCGCGTCTGGCGAGTCGCCACCAGCTCGGCGACCACGGTTTGACCTGGGGCGCCGAGTGGCGCGAGGACGAGGTCAGCAACGAGTCGACCTACGGCGTCAACCTCGACGGCGACACGAGCACCGTGAGCAGCCTCTTCGTGCAGGACTTCTGGCGCCTCGACGACAGCTTCCGCCTCATCGCCGGCGCCCGGTGGGACGACGCCGACGAGTGGGGATCCGAGGTCTCACCCAGGATCTCGCTGGGCTGGGACGTCACCTCTGCCGTGGAGCTGCGGGCGAGCTACGGCAAGGCCTTCCGTCAGCCCTCGGTGGCCGAGCTGTACTACCCCTTCTCCGGCAACCCGGACCTCGAGGCCGAGCAGTCGGACTCGTTCGAGCTCGGCGTGGTGGGCTTCATCGGCGCCACGCGCCTGCAGGCCAACCTGTTCTCGACCGAGGTCGACGACCTCATCGACTTCGACTACGTCACCTACGCCTACGCCAACGTCGCCGAGGCCGAGATGCAGGGCCTCGAGGTGGCGTGGGACGCTCCCCTCTTCGACGACCTCATGTCGTTGCTGCAGATCACCTGGCTCGACACCGAGGACGACCGAGGGGAGGAGCTGCTGCGCCGGCCGGAGTGGGGCGGGAGCTGGACGCTGACCGGGGCGCTGTGGGGCACGCTGCGCGGCGACCTCGCCCTGATCTGGGTCGGGTCGCGCCCCGACATCGACCCGATCACCTTCGAGACCTTCAGGCTCGGCAGCCACGTCACCGGCAACCTCTCGCTCTCGTTCGAGATCCTGCAGGGCCTCGACGTCACGCTCCGGGCGCAGAACCTCGCCGACAAGGACTACCAGGAGGTCGCCGGCTACCCGGCGCCCGGCCGTCGCTTCACCGGCGGCCTGCGCTGGAGCCTGTAGGCGGCCTGCGGCCGTGCCCGCATCCCGGCTGCCCCGCTGGCGCCGGTGGCTGGTCCGCTGATCCGGAGGCGAGGAGCGGCTGTCCTGGCGCTCCTCGGCCTCGCCGCGGCGGCAGCTGGGTCGTCCGAGGCGCCGCAGCGGGTGGTGTCCGTCAACCTCTGCGTGGACCAGCTCGCCATCCTGGTGGCGGCCGACGGGCAGCCCCTCTCGGTCCCCAACCTGGCCTCGGACGAGCGCGGCTCGACGCTCGCGGACCGGACCCGCGCCTTCGTACCCAACCACGGCTACGCCGAGGAGGTCCTTCTCCTCGAGCCGGACCTGGTGCTCGCCGGAACCTACACCACCCGCGCCACCGTCGAGCTCCTTCGCGGCCTCGGGGTGAGGGTCGAGGAGCTTCCTCCGGCAAGCTCCTTCGCGGACGTCCGCGCCAACCTGCGGCGGTTGGGCGAGCTTCTCGGGCAGCGGGAGCGGGCAGAGTCCCTGGTGGTCGACCTCGACCGGCGTCTCCTGTCGGCCCATCGCGTTGTCCCCCGTGCGGCAAGGACAACAACCGCGGCATGGTGCGCGGCGAGCCCACCTGTTGGTGCTGGTCGGTCCACATCCCAGCCGAGGCGCTCGACCGGGTTCCCCCTCCGGCCCGCAACGTCGCCTGCCTTTGCCGCGAATGCGCAAGCGGGCATTCGCACCGGAGAAGCGACCCTGTCGCGGCGAGAGACCAGGAGTGAGAGCTGAGCTCGCGTCGCTCGCAAATGGGGTTCGGGGTTCGGGACTCGGGGTCTCACATGGCATGATCCCCTCCACCGCAACCTGGGTGGGCGGGCGGTCCGAATCTCGAGTCCCTGACCCCCAATCCCTCGTAGTGTTCGTGCGAGTTCCAAGACGTCATGTTGGAGTGAGGGGAACGGGTGCGGACCTGGCGTCCTTCCGGTCCGGTGCTCTGTGCGTCGTCAGACCGCCGCCGGTCAGCACGCCGGAGCGGCTTCTGGCCTTCGATTGCCCCGGGCACATCCGGGTCGCCTTCAGCATCTGGGCGGTCGACGAAGGGGGGCGGGATGGTGCGGGTGTCCACCGAGACCGGCACCCTCGGCAACGACCCGGCGGCGCGGCGGGTCTTCGCCAGCAACTGGCGCCTCGTCTACCCCGGCAGCGCGATCATCCGGCGGGTATGGCTGGACGCCAACACCGCACGGGGCGAAGGAACGGACGGAGGACAGCGGCCCTGCGCCGCGGGCGGCCTCGGGGAGCGAGATCCTCGGGGAATGGTCCGAGCTTCGGGGCTGCGAGCTATCTCACGTGTCGCTGGTCTGGCACCTGGACGACGGCTCCCGTTGACGGCGCGGGCGGGAACGGCACCAGGGCCAGGTACCGCGCCGCCAGGAGCTCGGCCGACAGGCCCACCCGCACCTCGCGTCTCTCGGTGAGCCGGACGATCCTGTCGGCCGGGAGCACGAAGATCTCCTTCGGCGGCTCCAGCTCGTGGCCAACCGGGTCGGGGACGAACCCCTCCCGGAGCAGCCGCTCCGCTTCCTGCTCGGGGATCAGCCAGCACTCGCGCGCCTCGGCCAGGAGAAGGCGGAGGCGATGCCATGTGCCGCCGGCATGGTGGCGCTGGCGGTACTCCCACGCCCGGGTCGCCGCTCGAGAGCGGACCCCTCGGGCCCTGCGCTCGCGGTCAGCTGCCGACATCGGCTCCCCCCGCCTCGAGTCGCCGGAGGAGCGCCACGACCAGCTCTCGACTCCCCTCGGGATCGGGCATGCCCTGGTGGGGTCGCAGCAGCGACAGGATCGCCAGGTTCGAGCGGACCGCGTGGCGAAGGTCTGGTCGCAGTCCTCGGTACTCCTCCTCCAGCTCGACGAGGTCGTCCTCGCCGGCCTCCAGAAGCAGGCCGAGCACCACCAGGAGATCCCGCTCCCCCTTCTCGCCGCTGCGATCGGTGAGGAGCTTCTCCAGCGCCAGACCGGCGGGGCGCGGCAAGGGAACCCGGGTCCCCTCGACCTCGAGCACGGAGCCTGCCCGGAGGAGAGAGAGCTGACCGAAGACCAGGAGCGGGAGCTCGTCGTCCTCGAGGACGTAGGTGTCGGCCGCGTCACCGGTCGCCGGGTCCATGCCCACGAAGTTGGCCTCGATCAGCCCTGGTCGGGTGGGGAGCCAGACCGACGGCTCCTCCTCCGACCGCTGCAGGCCCTGGACCCGACGGAGCGCCTGCTTGACCTCGGCGTGTCGCGACACCGGCACGCCGACGTCGACGTCCTGCGACACGACCAGCGTCGAGGCAGCTCCCCGCTGGAGCAGGTTGGGCACCTCGGAGCCGAGGACCAGGACCCCGTCCACCGCGAGGACCGGGTCGAGGGCCCGCAAGGTGGCGAGCAGGCGCTCCCGGAAGCTCATGGCCCGATTATATCGAGCGGCCGGGGCTCGAGCGCATCCGTGCTGGAGCAGACGGCTGCGCGTGCTCGATCCACCGAGGTCCCCCCTCCACCGCGATCCCGAGGCAGCTGTTCGAGCCCGAGCTCTACGGGCACATGAAGGGGGCGTTCACCGGCGCCCTCGAGTCCCGCAAGGGGAAGCTCGAGCTGGCGGGAAACGGCTCCATCCTCCTCGACGAGGTGTCGGAGATCCCCCTCGAGCTGCAGGCCAAGCTGCTGCGGGTGCTGGAGGACCGCACCTTCACCCGGGTCGGCGGGACGGCGGAGGTCCGGGCCGAGGGGAGGGTCATCGCCGCCACCAACCGCGACCTCTTCAGCGAGGTGTCCCGCAAGGACCTGACCGCTGCAGGGGTTCGCACCGGCGCCTTCCTGCTCGGCGGCGACGCGCGCCTGAGCTTCGACTACGCGCACCTCGCCGAGGACCGCCGGGGAGGCGACAACCTCGACCAGCCGGAGTTCATGGCCGAGGTGGCGGAGAGCATCGACTCGACCCGCGACACGGCATCCTTCAGCTGGGTCCACACGCCGAGCTCACGCGCACCACCTTCGGCGGCGCGACGGTGAAGGGCCTCGAGCTGAACCTCGGCTGGGCCCACGGCGAGCACCTGCAGCTCCAGCTGGGCGTGGTCGTGCAGGAGTCGGAGCGCGACGAGGCCGAACCCGACTTCGGCGTCACCGAGTTCTTCCGCACGCCCGACGTCTACGGCGTCGCCTCCGTGGCCTGGGAGATCCCGTCGCTGGTCGACGTGTGGCTGGGCGCCCGCGACGCCGGCTACGTCTACGGCCCCCGCTACCCGCGCTCGTACTACCTGACCCTCGGGCTCGCGTTCTGGAACCCGAGCTGGAGGGTGGCCTCCGGAACGTCTCGTGACGCCGGCTCTCGGTTGACCGGAGGCGCTGCACCCCGGTCCTACGCGCGATCGCTGCGCTCGAAGGCGGCCGAGGCGGTGACGGGCCGGCTGTCGCGGCTCGGCGCGCGGGAGCTCGTCGACGCGTCCGCGCCCGTGGTGCCGGCGACCGCCGGTCTCGGCGATGAGCTGCGGCTGGTGCGCAAGAGCCGCGAGGGATCGGGTCTTCCTCTTCCACCGCTCGAGTCGAGCACCGGGCGGACGGGCTGTGGGGGGACCGGGAGAGGCCAGGTCGTGGGCCCTTGGCCCCGGAGAGAGGGACCCTGGCGGAGGTGGCACCGGCCCTGGTTGCCGCAACCCTGCCCCCGGGCCTGGGGGCGGTCCCGTGGTCACGAGGCGACCTCGAGCGAGGAGCTGAGGGCTGACGGCTCCGGCTCTGCCCTCTACGCCGGCGGCGCGATCAGCGGCGTCGGGGGGCTCGCCTCGGTGGGTGTTGCGACCTGGCGGTGCACCCCCGACACCACTCCCCCGTCCGACCCCGGCGCGCTCGGGAGCAGCAGGCACTCCGTGAGCGCGTGGTCGCACGGCCGGGCCGTGGCGCCCGGCCCGCCTGGTGGCAGCAGGGGACGGACAGCGGCCGCCATCATGCCCGGGGCGAGGCCGGCTCGCGCGTCGCGGGTGGTATTCTCCGGCCGGGGGAAGGGGGGCGGCGCGCGCCGCCCGCGCCCGACGGAGTGGGCATGAAGACGTTCCCGAGGTGGCTCGAGCCCGCGCCGCTCGCCGCGACGGAGGTGCGGGCCGCGCTGCGGCTGACGCTCGCCGCCCTGCTGTCCTACCTGGCCGCCTCGGCCCTGCGCCTGGACGCCCCCTACTGGGCGGCCCTGAGCGCCATGATCGTGCTGGGGGAGAGCGCCGGCGGCATCATCCACGCCGGCTGGCTCCGGGTCCTCGGCACGCTGGTCGGGGTCGCGGTCGGCCTGGCGCTCGTCAACCTGATGCCGCACCGCCACCTCCTGGCCGCCTGCCTGGGGGTCGTCCTGGCCACGCTCGGCTGCCGCCTGGTGGGGATGGCCTGGGCCAACTGCAAGCTGGCCGGGCTGACCGCGGTGATGCTGACCCTGATCCGCCCCGACGACCCGCGCGAGATCACCATCGGCCTGGCCCGCTCGGCCGACATCGTCCTCGGCGTGGTCGTCGGCGCGGCCCTGGGGCTGCTGCTGCTGCCTCGGACCGCCCATGAGCTGGCGCGGCGACTGCGCGGGGACGTGCCGACCACGATCCTGCTCCTGCGGGACGTGGTGGTCGCGATTCGCCGCGGGGACCGCACGGTCCCCGACGCCGGTCGCCGGGTCGCGGACCTGCGCGGCCGCCGCCAGCGGCGGGAGGGGCTGCTGCACGCCGCGCGGTTCGAGCCCGGCGGGCTGTCGGTCCCGGAGGAGCAGGCGCGGGTGCGCGAGCTCGCCCTGGTGTCGTGCATGCGCCACGTCATCTCCCTGACCGAGGCGGTGGAGAGGGGCGAAGGGGGACCCGTCCACCCCTCGCTGGGCGAGGTGCTGGACGCCCAGGACAGCCTGCTGGTGAGCGCCGCGGAGGCCTTCGGCACGCCCGACTGGCCGCGCCACGCCGCCCTGCTCGAGGCGGGCGGCGAGCGCCTCGACGAGGCCTGGTTCGCCTCCTGCCGGGCAGGGGCAGCCGACCGGTCGGAGCACCACCGCACCGGGGCCGTCGTGCTGTGGGTGCACGGCGCCCTGCGGGACCTGGACCATCAGAAGCTTGACCTGATCGTGGTGGAAGCACCACCGGCCAGCCCGGCCTGGAGCGCCGTCCAGGACCGCCTGCGGCGGGCCGCAGCCTGAGCTCGGCAAGGGAAAAAAACCCCTTAG
>CAYTJW010000099.1:0-11696 GCA_964438135.1 uncultured Thermoanaerobaculia bacterium | reverse complement strand
CCACTGCGCCAGTGTAACAGCCGGTGCGCCCGGACCTGAGCGCCCTTTCTTGCGGCGGCTCCTGACCTGACAGGCTGGCGGCGGTGGTCTGCTCGCTGTGGTTCATGAGTCTCTCGCATCCGCATCCGTGCCTGGTCAGGGACTCCCGGCACTCCGACCAGTGGCTGCCCCCACCGTGGGGCACGCCAGCGCGAGCGCCCGGTCGACGGCGGTTCGTGGCACCGCGACAACGAGGCCCCCGGGGCGGCGCAGCCCTGCCATCCGAGACGGATCGGCACCGGGTCCAGCCTCGCGACGCTGCTGACGATCCCTGCTCGCAGACCTCCTGACGCACCCCGCTCGCGGCCTGTTCGTTCGCCGACCGAGGTCCGCGTCACCCTCCACCACCGGCCCCAGCGGCTGAACGGCTGCCGGCTCGGTGCGAGTGCCCTGCGGGCTCCCGAACGGACGCGAGCGACCGGCCGGGGCGGAGCCGGAGCTCACATCCACGGTGACGACGTGGGGCACGGCGATCGTGGCGCGCCGCTCGGCGGCGACGGGTGTCGCCCGCAGCCGCTCGCGTCGCCACCGCGACGCCCGGCCACTGCCCCCCTGTCCTGGTCGCCCTCCATGCCCCAGCAGCCCTCTACCCGCTCAACACCAGTCACGTGCTGGCCGGTCCAGCCCGTGGTAGGCTCCCCCCGCGGGAACTGGAGCCCCCATCCCCGACCTGGGCGACGGGGCGCTCGGGCTCGAGAAGTGCCGCTGGCTGGTCGACGACCCCCGGTGAGCCGACCGGGCGAGCCGGGTCGAGACCCCGCACGGCCCCGCCGGGTGAGCCGAGCGGCTCCCGACGCCCGAGGGGGCGGGAGGCGGGGGCTGCGCCCGGGAACGGCGCCGAGGTGGGATCTGTTGTCGCCGCGGGAGGGGAGCTGGCAATGGCGGACGCGCGCTCGTCGGCGTCGGGCAAGGGAACCTCGTGGCACTCCGTGCCGGCGGCGGAGGCTCTCGAGCGGCTCGAGACCGGGGCCGGCGGCCTCAGCCGGGCCGAGGCCGCAGCCCGGCTCCGCCGCCACGGCCCCAACACCCTGCCGCGCCGCAAGCCGGAAGGGCCGCTGACGCTGCTCTGGCGGCAGGTGAACAGCCCGCTGATCTGGGTCCTGGTGGCCTCGAGCGGGGTCGCGGTGGCGATGGGCAAGGTCCTGGACGGCGCCGTCGTCTTCGGCGTCATCGTCCTCAACACCCTCATCGGCTTCGTCCAGGAGCTGCGCGCCGGGCGCGCGATCGAGGCGCTCGGGCGCATGGTGCCGGAAACCGCCACCGCGGTGCGGGACGGCGCCCGGGTCAGCGTGCCGGCGGCGGAGCTGGTGCCCGGGGACGTCGTCGCCCTGCAGTCGGGGGACCGGGTGCCGGCGGACATGCGCCTGCTCGAGGCGCGCAGCCTGATGGTGGAGGAGGCGGCGCTGACCGGCGAGTCGGTGCCGGCCGAGAAGCGGGTGCAGCCGGCGGCCGCGGAGGCCACGGTCGGCGACCGCCACTCGATGGTCTTCGGCGGCACCCTGGTGACCTTCGGCACCGCCACCGCGGTGGTGGTGTCGACCGGCGCCGAGACCGAGCTCGGGCGCATCTCCGACATGCTCGAGGAGGCGACCGACCTCGACACCCCGCTGACCAGGGCGCTCAAGGTCGTCGCCTCCTGGATCACGATCGCCATCGTCGTCGTCGCGCTCGTCATGCTGGTGCTCGGCACCCTGCGCCTGACCGGGCAGGGGCTGCTGCTCGCGACCGCGCTCCAGGACGCCATGCTGTTCGCGATCGCCCTCGCGGTCGGCGCCATCCCCGAGGGGTTGCCGGCGATCGTCACCATCGCCCTCGCGATCGGGGTGCAGCGCATGGCCGCCCGCCGAGCCGTGATCCGCAAGCTGCCGGCGGTCGAGACCCTGGGCAGCACCACCGTCATCTGCTCCGACAAGACCGGCACCCTGACCCGCAACGAGATGACGGTGCAGGCGCTGTGGACGCCGCGGCGGCGGCTCGAGGTCACCGGGGTCGGCTACGAGCCGCGCGGGGAGCTGGTGGAGGAGGGGCGCCGACCGCCCGAGACGCCGGCCGACGCCCGCCGCCTGCTGCTCGACGCCGCCCTGGCCAGCGACGCCACCGTCAGCGAGCGGGACGGCCACTGGCAGGTCGCGGGCGACCCCACCGAGGGGGCGCTGGTGGTGGCGGCCGCCAAGCTCGGCGTCGACGTCACGGCGGAGCGCCGCCGGCACCCCCGCCTCGACGCCATCCCGTTCGAGTCGGAGCGCCAGTTCATGGCGACCCTGCACGCGACCCCGGAGGGGGGTCGCCGGGTCATCCTCAAGGGGGCGCCGGAAGTGGTCCTCGCGCGCTGCGCCACCGTCGCGGCCGGGGTCGCGGTGGACCGCGACGCGGTGCTGGCGGAGGTCGAGCGGATGGCGGGGCGCGGGATGCGGGTCCTGGCCGTGGCCGCCAAGGACGCCGCCGCCGCGACGGCCGAGCTCGAGGACGCCGACGCCGACGCCGGCTTCGAGCTGGTCGGGCTCGAAGGGATGATCGACCCGCCGCGGCCCGAGGCGGTCGCGGCGGTCGCCGCCTGCCGCGACGCCGGCATCGCGGTCAAGATGATCACCGGCGACCACGTCGGCACGGCGCGGGCGATCGGCCGCGAGCTCGGCCTCGAAGGGACGCGAGCGGCGCTGACCGGGGTCGAGCTCGAGCGCCTCGACGAGCCGGGGTTCCGGGAAGCCGCCCGACAGGTGGGGGTCTTCGCCCGCGTCGCGCCGGAGCACAAGCTCAAGCTGGTGCGCGCGCTGCAGGCGGAGCGCCAGGTGGTGGCGATGACCGGCGACGGGGTCAACGACGCCCCTGCCCTCAAGCAGGCGGACATCGGCGTCGCCATGGGCATCACCGGCACCGCGGTGTCGCGGGAGGCGGCGGAGGTGGTGCTCACCGACGACAACTTCGCCACCATCGTCGCCGCCGTCGAGGAGGGGCGCCGGGTCTACGACAACCTGGTCAAGTCGCTGGCCTTCGTGCTGCCCACCAACCTCGCGCTGGCGCTGATCCTCGCCTCGGCGGTGCTGATCTTCCCCTTCGACGCCACCACCGGCGAGCTGCTGCTGCCGATGCAGCCGACCCAGCTCCTGTGGATCAACCTGGTGGCGACGGTGGCGCTGGCGCTGCCGCTCGCGTTCGAGGCCAAGGAGCCGAACGTCATGCGACGGCCGCCGCGCCGCCCCGAGGAGCCGATCCTGTCCCCCTTCGTCCTGGCCCGCACCGCGGTCGTCACCGTGCTCATCGCGGCCAGCGCCATCGCCCTGTTCCTGTACGAGTACCTGGGGGAGCTGGGGCGGGGCGTCGCCCCCCACACCGCCCTCGCCGAGGCGCAGACCATGACCGTCACCACGGTCATCCTGTTCCAGGTCTTCTACCTGCTCAACTGCCGCTCGCTCAAGGACTCGATCCTGAAGATCGGGCTCTTCAGCAACCCCGCCGTCTACCTCGGCATCCTGGTCATGGCCCTGCTGCAGCTCGCCTTCGTCTACTCGGAGCCGCTGCAGTGGCTGTTCGGCACCGCGGCGCTCAACGCCGACGCCTGGGTCAAGTCGATCCTGGCGGCGGTGGTGGTGCTGCCGGTGATCACGGTCGAGAAGGCCCTCCGGCGGCGCGCGACCGGCTGAGCGGCGCCCCGCCTGCCGCCGACCCCGGCGGGGAGGGCTCAGCCCGGTCGAGCACGCTGGGGGCGACGGAGGTCGCTCCAGGAACGAGGCGCAGGTGACCGTGGCGCATGAGGTTGCCCGCGAGGGATCCCTTCCCTCGCATGCGCTCGGGACAGGCTCTCACCGCCGAGGCGGCGCCCCGTGCCAATGAAGCGCCACTCCGATCGTCATTGCGAGCGGCCGCAGGCCGCGAAGCAATCCCGAACGGCTGACCCCGCCGCGCGGGATTCCGCCACGGGCCCTGCGGGCCCTCGCGGCCGCTCGAGCGGGCCTCGCAATGACGGTCTTCGGGAGGCGGTTCAAGGCCGTCGAGCCGGCCCGCCAGGAGGCCGTGGGGTGCCCGGGATGACAGGGAGGGCCGACTGAGCGGCTCGACGACGGCGGTGCCGACGGGCCTGCCGAGCGTGACAGGCGACGATCCCACACGGGTCGCTCGTGGCCACGGTGAACGCATGGCGCACGACGTCGAGGTGCCCGCGCGTCAGGGCCAGCCAGCGTTCGAACGGCGCGACGGGATCAGACGGCGGGCGCCGCCGCCCGGACTGCCGGGGGGTGCGGGGGCGGGGCGAGGATGTCCTACCGACCAAGCCGGGCGGGTAGCCCAGCTCGCCCGGAAATCTCACCGCCTCGCTGCTGCTGCGGCCCTCTGCCCGCCACGGCGGCACCTCTCGGTCAGCGCCGCCTGCGACGTACTGACCGTACGCCTCGGCGACGCCTCCCTGCGAATCAACGCCCTGACAGGCACCTCGGCCGCCTCGCGACGCGACTCGGTGAGATACCCGGGCCGATCCCTGGAACGGCGATGTCCCCGGGGGCGCACCGACCTGCCGGTCTGGTCACGGCCTGATTCGTCGGGCCTCGGCGCCACGTGGCGCGCCTTCGTGCCCGGTCCACAGCCCGACCAGGAACCCCCGGGCGTTCACCCCGATGACGCGGTTGTCGTAGCCGCCCTCCTGGGTCACCAGGGTCGGCAGCCCCAGCTCTCCGACAAGCCTGCCATTGGCCTCGAAGTCGCCCGCCCGCAGCGCCCAGGTCCCGGTCGGGTCGCCCTTGGCGGTGTCGAGCCCGAGCGCGACGACCAGGAACCGGGGGACGTGCTGACGAACGCGCCTCAGAGCCGCCGCCAGGGCCTTGCGGTAGGCATCGCCGTCGACCTGGTCTCCCAGGGGCAGGTTGAGGTTGGCGCCGAGCCCCGGTCCGGCTCCCCGCTCGTCCTCGAACCCCGAGAAGTAGGGGTAGGCGAAGCGTGGGTGGCCGTGGATCGAAACGGTGAGGACGTCCTCCCGCTCCCAGAAGATGTCCTGCTGCCCGTTGCCGTGATGGTAGTCCAGGTCCAGGATGGCGACGCGGCCGAAGGCGCTCAGGTGGTGCGCCGCGATGGCGGCCGAGTTGAAGTAACAGAACCCGCCGAAGGTCCGGCGTTCGGCGTGGTGGCCCGGTGGCCGGACCAGCGCGTACACCATGCTCGTTCCGCGCAGGATCTCGTCGGTGGCGGTGAGCGCGCAGTCCGCCGCTCGCTTGGCGGCGAGGAAGGCGTTGCGGTTCAGAGGTGTGAAGGTGTCGATGCAGTAGTAGCCCGCGCGCACGGCAAGCTCCCGTGGCGGCCGAGCCACGTTGCGAATCGGGAAGACATACGGATACAGAGACTTGCCGGCTGGCAGCTGGGCGCACACCCGCTTCAGGTACCAGTAGAAGCCCGAGTCGTGGACCGCCAGGATGTGCCTCTCGGAGTGGGTGCGTGGCCGAACGGGACGAAACAGGTCCACCCGGTCGAGCTCGCGGAGGATGGACCTCACTCGCACCGGCGACTCGACGTACCCGCGCTCCGCGACGTGGTGGACGTGGTGGTGGTCGGTGACAACCAGGGCAATGCGGCGGTCCGCCGAGAGCTCACCGACAGACACGACGGGTGTGTGCCGCTTGAGGTAGCGGGGCTCTCTCAGGCGCACGGGGTCGTCCCGGAAAGAGCTCACGACCGTCTCGACGTAGCCAGGCGGGCACAGATGGGCGTACTTCGTGGCCAGGATGGCCCGGACCACCGCCTGGGCGGTGGCCCGGCGCAGAGGGCTCGCGCGGCCGAGGCGGTCGAAGACCAGGTACGGAGGGTTGTCCCCACCCGGCTTGAGCGGCGTCTCGTAGGCGGTACCCACGATCGGGAGGGCGCCGAAACGCTCGTAGAAGCGCAGTCGGCTTGCGTTCTGCGCGCGCAGGTCGGGGTCGCGGCAGAGAGCGGGGTCGTCCGGCAGGCACTCGAAGAAGAGCCCGATGGCCCCGGCCGAGGCGGTCTCCTCGCGGACCCGCCGGTAGAGCGCACCGCCCAACCCCCGCCCCTCGAGGCGCGGGCCTGCCGAGAGCATGTCGAGGTAGCAGAAGGGGGGGGTCGAGAACAGCGCGACCAAGGCGAAGCCCTGCACACCGCCCCTCCCGTTCTCGGCAACGAGGACGACGGTCCTGCAACCGTGACCCAGCGGGTCGCGCAACCGCGCGGGGATCCCATCGACCTCGCCCGCTTGCAGCAGCGGGAACTGCTGCCTCAGGATCTCCTGGACCTGACGCACGGCTTCTTGGTTCACCGGCAGGACCGTGTCGTGGATCTTGCGAATGCGGAACATCGCCTTTCTCCTGGTCCGGGACGCCGCGCCTTGCCCGCCGGCCTCCTGGGGGAGTCCAGGGGACCCGGCCACGACACATCGCGTCACCAACGAGTGTACCGAGCTCGGGGAGCTGCGGTCCGCGTCCATGCCGGCGCCGGCCGCCGGCCGGGCGGCGCCGGTCCTGGCGGGGCCGGGAAGGGAGTGGGACTGCCGCCCGACGCCGAACCGGGATACGGGTGCGCGCGGCCCTCACGGCGGGTGACCCGGATTCCCAGGCTGCAGGTGGGCCTCCGCCTGCCGCGGGAGCAGCCGACCCCGCTTGGTCGGGTCGCTCCAGGGGTGGATCGGGTACACTGGGTAGGAGACCTTGTCCGGGGGGCGCTCATGCCCGTCACACCCAGCGTCGCAGAACACTACACGCTCGAGGCGTTTGCCCGGGAGGCGGGATGGGTGCTCGACGTCGTCCGGGGGTGCTGCGGCGTGGAGGAGGCCCGGGTCGCCCTCTACCGCCAGGTCGGGGACCGCTTCTTCACCCGGATGGGAGAGGGGGCGCCCCAATCGTCCACCGGGCGGATCCGGATGCGGGACTGCGCGGCGGCCCTCCGCAGCATGCTGCTGCCGCGGTCGGCTCGGGTCGCCGGCTTCGACCTGGTGCAGGCGCTCGTCGACAGTAGCCGGGGAGCCGCCCGGGGCGACCTGGAACCAGGTTTCTGGGCGAACCTGATCCACATCCTCCGCGGCCTGGAGGGCCGAGCACCCGGGACCTCCGTCGAGGAGGACGACATCTTCGAAGAGCTCGCCGGACGGGAGGCGGCGGCGGCCCGCTCCGCCGAGCTCGACGCGCTCTGGGACAGGGTGGAGCGGCGCTTCGACCGCTACCCGGACGGGCTCAACGCCGCCGCGCGCACCCGGCGCGCCCTGCGCAAGGCCCGGGTTCTCGAGGTTCTTGGCGGCAGCTCCGACGACTGGGTCGACTGGCGCTGGCAGCGGGACCACGTGATCACCGATCCCGACCTGCTGGCCCGTGTCGTCCGCCTGCCGGCGGAGCAGGTCGACACCATCCGGCGGATGCGGTCGGGTCGGCTGCCCTTCGGCCTGACCCCCTACTACGCCTCGTTGCTCGACGACGACCCGGAGGCCGGTCGCGACCGTGCCCTCCGCTTCCAGGTCCTGCCGCCGGCCCGCTACGTGGGCCGAATGCTCGACCTGCGAAACCAACGTCAGGACGCGTTCGACTTCATGCGCGAGGTCGACACCTCGCCCGTCGACCTGGTCACCCGACGCTATCCGGCCATCGTCATCCTCAAGCCCTACAACACGTGTCCCCAGATCTGCGTGTACTGCCAGCGCAACTGGGAGATCGAGGAAGCGCTCGCCTGCGACGCCCTCGCCGCCGGGACCGAGGTGGATCGGGCTGTCCGCTGGATCGCCGAACGGCCCGCAATCCGCGAGGTCCTGATCACCGGGGGCGACCCCCTCGCCCTCGACGACCGGACCCTGGGGCACATCCTGGGTCGGGTCGCGGCCATCCCCCACGTCGACCTGATCCGGATTGGCTCCCGCACGCCGGTGACCATGCCGATGCGGGTGACCCCCGATCTGGCGACCATGCTCGGGGGATTCCGCGAGGCCGGGCGACGCGACATCGCAGTCGTGACCCACCTCGAGCACCCGTACGAGATCACGGAGGCCACCGTCGCGGCGGTCGACCGCCTGCGCCGCCAGGGCCTGGCGGTCTACAACCAGCAGGTCTTCCACTTCTTCGTCTCCCGCCGCTTCGAAGCGGCGGCACTGCGCATGCTGATGCGGCGGATCGGGGTCGACCCCTACTACACCTTCGTACCCAAGGGCAAGGACGAGACCGCCGACTACCTGGTCCCGCTGGCCCGCATCCTCCAGGAGCGCAAGGAGGAGGCGCGGCTCCTGCCCGGCATCCGCCGCACCGACGAGCCGGTGTTCAACGTCCCGCGGCTGGGCAAGAACCACGTGCGGGCCGCTCAGCACCGCGACCTGCTGTCGGTGCTGCCCAACGGGGCGAGGGTCTACGAGTTCCACCCCTGGGAGAAGAACATCGTCGAACGGTCGCCCTACGTGGCCGTGGACGTGTCGATCCTGGAGTACCTGGAGCGGCTGGCGTCGATCGGCGAGGATCCCGCCGAGTACGCCAGCATCTGGTACTACTTCTGACCGCCCGGCCGTGCCCGCTCCTCGGTCAACAGCACAGCGGGAGGGCTCGGTTCGACGGGTGTCAAGCAAGGTGAACGAGAAGGGAGTTGCGCCGTGGTCGGTCGTCGAGGGTGACTCCTGCCACCCTTCCCCGGACGCTGCTTCGAACCAGAGGCATGGCTCCCCCCACGCTCGACGGTACCTGTCTGGCGCTCCTCACCCCCCGCTGTGCGCGTGAAGACGGACGACGAGAACGGAGCAGGGGGCGATCTGCACCACGGTCTCGGCGACGCTGCCGAGAAGCACCCTGCGCAGCCCGGACCGCCCGGCGGTCCCCACGACCGTCAGGTCCGCCTTGAGCTCCTCCGCGACCCGCGCCAGCGCGGCAGCGGCGGGCCCACTCTCGACGCGCCGTTCGCCGGTGATCCCGCAACGCACCAGCACCTCTCCGAGCCGCTCGGCCGCGCGCGCCTCGGCCTCGACCCGGATTCGCAGGACGTCCGGTCCGGAGAGGGCGATCTCTGGCTGGTTGAAGCCCACGGAGGCCCATTGCAGGTCGAGGCTGTGGACGACCGTCACCCGACCGCCGGTCCGTCGGGCCTCGTCCGCCGCCGCCGAGACCGCCGGCAGGGCAGGGTCGGAGAAGTCCGTTCCGGCCACGATCGCGCCCGTGCCGGCCTTGGTCCGGGCGACCAGCACCGGGCAGTGGGCGTGACGCGCGACCCGCAATGCCACGCTACCCAGCAGCATTCGAGCGAGGCCGGTAGAGCCGATGCTGCCGACGACGATGCGGTCGGCACCCCAGCTCTCCGCGGCACGGACGATCTCGGCATAGGGGGTACCCGCGCTCACGAGCACCTGAAAGGAGTCAGGCTCGCGCCCGGTCAGCTCCTGGGCCTGCGCGGTCACGGCCGCGACCGCCCGCTCGCGCAGGGTCGAGGCGCGGAATGCGTCCACGGCCTTCTCCTGGGGGAAGAGCGGGCGGACCAAGGTCTCGTCGGGGACGACGTGACAGACTGCGAGCTCCCCGTTCAGGGCCGTGGCGAGCTCGTGTGCCTCCTGCAGGGCCACCTCGGCATTGCGGCTGAGGTCCGTACCGACCAGCACCCTCGGGGTTCGGTTCATCTCCTCGTCTCCTTTCGAGCTCCTCCGCCTCTACGACCTGCCAGCCGACGGGAGGACACCCCCTCGCTTCTCGTCCCGGGCGGCGGCGGCATCCTCCAGGCCCTAGCTCACGTCGTCACCTGACTGAGGCAGACCCAAACGCGGAGCACCTCACCCATGACGAGTATCGTGACATTGTCTTCCAATAATTGCAACTCAATATATACCGGTCGGGCTGCGGCCGTGACAGCGATACAATGGCGCGGTGACCGGGAGGAGAAAGGGCGGGTTGGAGCCTGGGCGGCAGCTTGCGGAGCGGCCCCTGCCGGTCTCGAGGGACGACGCCATGGAGGTGGTCAGCTGCCTTCGGCGGCTCTTCAAGGCGATCCACGAGCACTCCAAGGCGATCCACAAGGCCACGGGGCTCACCGGTCCTCAGCTTTGGGCGCTCACCATCCTCGAGGCCGAACCGGGCCTGTCGCTGGGCGAGTTGGCCGAGAGGATGTTCGCCCATGCCTCGACCGTGTCCGGCATCGTGGAGCGATTGGTCGAGCGGCGCGCCGTCAGGCGAGCGGTCGACCCCAAGGACCGGAGGGGTGTCCGCCTGACCCTCTCCCCGGCCGGGCGTCGCCTCCTGGCGGCCAGCCCCTCCCCGGTGCAGCAGGGCTTGCGGCAGTCGCTGGCGAAGATGCCTCCTCCCAGGCTCCGCCAGCTACGCCGCACTCTGGAGGAGATCGTGCGGGGGACCGAGGCCGACCGGGTCGAGGCGCCGTTCTTCGAGACCGAGCGCTGAGGTGGGCTGAGTCACAACGCGGCTCGAAGTGACCAGCCTGCGCGCGGTGCCAACGCGGCCGCGAGGGTGAGCGGCCGTCAGAGGGTCGCGCCGCTGGGACCGACCCTCCGCAGCACGACTCGCGCCTTCCCCTGGGCCTTTGCGTCGCGCAGCGCCTCGTCCGCCTCCTCCAGCATGCTCGTCAGATCACAACGGAGGTCGTCTGAGTGCGCGATGCCGATGCTGGCACCGAGGGGCACGCCGTCAGGGTCGCGACCCACCTCGCCGATGCGGTCCAGCAGGCGTCGGGAGACCTCCAGAGCGCCGGGAACCGACAATCGCCAGCAGACGATCACGAACTCATCGCCTCCCAGCCGGGCAGGCAGGTCGCCAACTCGAACCGAGGTGCGGAGGATGTCCGCGACCTTGGCGAGGACGACGTCGCCGGCGGGGTGGCCGTAGACGTCGTTGATACGCTTGAACCCGTCGAGGTCGAGCACTCCGACGCATACCGGCACCGGAGCGCCGGGCGAACGACCGAGCCGTGTCCGTAGATGGTCGAGGAGCCCTCGCCGGTTGAGCAGGCCGGTGAGCTCGTCGGTCCGGGCCAGGACCGACTGCCTACCCAGCAGTCCGCTGAGCGCGGCCACAACCACGTAGGCGAGCGTGCGGTTCAACACGTTCCAGACAAAGACCTCGTCGCTGCCGGCGGACACCAGCCGGGCATTGAGGACGCTCCAGGCGAAACCCGCAACGAGGGCGACCGCGATGGCCGCCTGCGGCCCGGCGCGCCAGCCGACGGCCGCGATGGGCAGGAGGTAGAAGAGGAGGAAGCTCACGTGCGGCCCGGATTGGTGGTCGAGGACCGCTACCAGAACGGAGAGACCAGAGGCGAGAAGCGTCACCTGCGAGCGCCACGTCCGGGTCGCGCTCTCCATGTAGTGGACTATACCCCACTCGGCGGCGTGACCGCCTCGATCGGTGGAGGCAGGCCATCCACCGTTCCCAGAGCCGGTTGCGGTCTGGTACCTGGGTCCGGAGGCTCGACGTGGGTGGCTCCGGGCATTCTCGGCTCGACTGCCGGCAGGTCCCGCGTCGCGGCGAAGGGCGGCGCAGCAAGCGAAGCCGCGCACTGAGCGGTCACACTCAGCTGGGCGCCACGGGACACCCGTCGACAACGTCGGACCCGGCACGCACCCGGGTGGCGCTACACTCGAGGGGGAGCCGGCACCGTCGTGGCCACCCGACCCGCGATGATCGCCGCGCGCCTGGTCCTGGCCGCGGCGTCGGCGGCCGCCGGGTGGGCGGGCGGAGCCCCGGACGTGGGCCCCGCGGGGCTGG
>CAYTJW010000098.1:0-11728 GCA_964438135.1 uncultured Thermoanaerobaculia bacterium | reverse complement strand
GCCCGGGCCGACGCCCGCGCCGCGGGCGGTCGCCTGTGGCTGGCCCGCGCGACGGCGGCCGCGGATCCGGCCGGATGTGGCGCGGCGGCGGGGGAGGCGGTCGAGGCCCTCGAGCGGGCGGTCGCGGTCAACCGCCATCTCGCGCGGTCCTGCGCCGAGGACCTCGCCCGGGCGCGCCGGCTCGCAGTGGGCCCCCTCGCCCCTTGAGCAGGGGACCGCGCAGCGGGGTTGGGTCAGACCTGGGACCGGTGGGTCAGACCTGGGACGGGCCAGACCGCCCCCGGGACCGTGGCGACCGGCGGAAGTGACTTTACCAGCTCGAGTTGCGCCTCGTCTTCGGGCTTGGCGCGGAGCTTGCTCGTGGCGCTTGCGGGCGCGCCTCGCGGCTCGGGGACGCGCCGGCGCTCGAGGGAGGGCACCATGAGCTTGAGAGCGTGGGTTGCAGCGGTCGCCGTCGGCATCGTGGTCTTCGCGGCGGGGGAGGGCCGGGCGCCGGCCGCCGACACCCTGTACGGATCGCCCGCCTACGACAGCGGCTGGCGCGAGCTCGCGACGGGCTTCAACCAGTTCTCGCACGGCATCGGCAGCGCGGTCGACGACTACGTGGTGGACCTGTCGTTCCGCGACCTCGGGGAGTCCCCGTCGGTGCACCAGGAGGGCTTCGGTGGGGACTCGGCCGCGACGGCGACCGGCAACGTCAGCACCGGCGCCTTCCTGTGGAGCCTGAGCACGACCTCGGCGTCGGTCTACCGCAACGCGGACGACACCACCAGCCACCAGGCCCGGCTGCGCATCTGGGTGGTGCCGGCGCCGGACTACGACAGCGGCTGGGTGGCGGTGGCCGCCGGCACGGAGGTGACCCTGTACCACTCTCTCGGCGGCTCGAGCGACGACCTCGTGGTCGACCTCACCTTCAAGGGCGGCACGCCGACCCGGGTCCACAAGGGGGGCTACGGCGCCGACTACTACTTCGACGCCGGCGGCAGGCAGGCGGGCGGCTACTGGCACAGCCTCACGGCGAGCTCGGTCAAGGTCCGCCGCGGCATCGACAGCACCCTGGTCGAGCAGATGAGGGTGCGCGTCTTCCGCCGCCCGGACCCCGACTACGACAGCGGCTGGCAGCCGGCAACCGCGGGCGTGTACCTCCGCCTGCAGCATGCCCTGGGCGGGCCGTGGAACGACTTCGTCGTCGACCTCCAGCTCAAGAACACGACGGCCGGGGGGATCGGGGTCACCCAGCGGGGGTACGGCGGCGACTGGATACCCATCTCGTCGACCTCCAGCCAGGACGCGGGCACCCACTGGTACGACCTGACCGGGAGCGGCATCTCGGTGCTCCGCCACCCGTTCGACATCTTTGCCGACCAGGTGCGGGTCAGGATCTGGCAGGACCGTGCCCCCAAGTACGACAGCAGCTGGGCCCCGCTGAGTATTGGCGACACCACCGGCTTCGCCCACGACCTCGGTGGGGACCCCGACATGCTCGTCGTCGACCTGGCCTTCCACGAGTTTCAGGGATGGTGGGTCAACTCGCTCTCGTACGGTGGGGACGCCTTTGCAGGCGTTGCCTTCGGGGCCCAGTGGCTGGGGCTGAGCGACACTGCGGTCTACGTCAACCGTCTCGTGGACGACCGAAGCGCGGCCTCCGGGCGGGTCCGCCTGTGGCAGGCGCCGATGGCAGACTACGACTCCGGCTGGCGCGTCATCTCCCCGGGTGAGACCCTGAGCCTCACCCACAGCCTCGGCGGCTCGGTCAGCGACCTCGTGGTCGACCTCCAGGGGCGCTCGCCGAGCCTGGGCCGCCACCAGATGTCCTACGGGGTCGACTTCTACAACGAGGGCCTGGACGTCCTCCGCGCCCGAGGCATGTGCTGGAAGGACCTGACGACCTCGACGGTCGAGGTGGAGCGCAGGGAGGAGGACACCCAGGCCGAGGAGGTCCGGCTGCGCATCTGGAGGAACACCGCCTTCGACTACACCACCGCCTGGGTCTACGTCGCCCCCGGCGAGTCGACCTGGACCCATGGCCTGGACGTGCCGGCAGACGACCTGGTGGTCGACATGCAGATGCACAGCGACAGCCCGTTCTACGGGCGCAACCAGCTCCGGCTCGGAGGGGACCAGTTCTGGGTCGGCGGCCACCACGAGTACCACGGAGCCTGGTGGGCCCGGTTGACCTCGACGCGTCTCGCGGTCTACCGAGCCGCCGATGACCTCCACGCCAACCAGGTCCGGGTCCGGGTTTGGACGGCGCCGTCCGGGCGCCCGTACTACGACCTCGCCGTGAGCCGCGCGGGCGCCGGCAGCGGCACCGTGATGTCCCACCCCGGCGGGATCCTGTGCGGCTCGGATTGCTCCGAGACCTACGTCGAGGACACCGCGGTGACCCTGCACACGGTCCCCCACGCCGGGTCGGTGTTCACCGCCTTCTCCGGCGACCCCGACTGCTCGGACGGGGTGGTGACCATGCTCGCCGACCGCTCCTGCACCGCCACCTTCGGGGTCGACGGCTCGGTGCTCTTCGCCGACGGCTTCGAGAGCGGCGACACCAACGAGTGGTCGAGCGTGGTGCCGTGAGGCGCCAGGTGCGGAGGAGAGTCAGCTCCCCGGGAGCTCGAGCCCGAGGCTGCTCATGCGACGGTAGAGGGTGGAGCGGCTGACCCCGAGAAGCTCCGCCGCGGCGGTGGCCACACCGCCGCAGGCGGCGAGGGCGCGCAGGATCTCCCGCCGCTCGGCCAGGGCGAGACGCTCGTCGAGTCGGCCCGGGATCTCCGGACCGCCGCCGGCGAGCAGCTCGGGGCCGAGCCGGTTCGCCTCCAGGACGTCGCCGTCGGAGAGGAACAGGGCCGCCCTCGCCATCTCGTTCTCGAGCTGGCGGATGTTGCCGGGCCAACGGTAGGCGAGGAGGGCGTCCAGAGCCCGGCGGGAGATGCCGCGCACCCGGATGCCGCGGCGGGAGGCCGCGTGGGTGAGGAAGTGGGCCGCCAGGTTGGGGATGTCCGCCCGGCGGTGGCGCAGCGGCGGCAGCTCCACCACCCAGGTGGCGACCCGGTAGTAGAGGTCCTCGCGGAAGTGGCCGGAGGCCCTGAGGGCGTCCATGTCGCGGTTGGTGGCGGCCACCACGCGGCAGCGCGCGGGTCGGGGTGCGGCGGCGCCGAGGCGGTAGACCTCCCCCTCCTGCAGCACCCGCAGGATCTTGGCCTGGGTCTCGAGCGCCATGTCCGCGATCTCGTCCAGCAGCAGGGTGCCGCCGTGGGCGAGCTCGAACGTGCCCGGCCGCGCCTCGACCCCGGTGGCCACCCCACGCTCGACCCCGAACAGCTCGGCCTCGAGGAGGTCCTTGGGCAAGGCGGCGCAGTTCAAGGCCACGAACGGCGCCGCCGACCTTGGTGAGGCGGCGTGGAGAAACCGGGCGAGGACCTCCTTGCCGGTGCCCGACTCGCCGCAGATGAGGACCCCCACATCCCCCTGGGCGACCCGGGCCGCGTCCTCGTACACGCGGCGCACCGCGGGGACGAGGGTCGGCGGGTCCGGCAGGGGCGGGGCTGGCCGCGGGGTCGGGGCCCGAACCTCGCCGCGGCCCCGGGCCGCCAGCCGGAGCACCGCGGAGATCGCGCCCAGGAGGGGCTCGATGTGGGCGACGAGCTCCTGGCGGGGAACCTCGACGCGAACGACGAGCTCGGCCCCGACGGCCTCGAGGGTGACGGTCGAGACCGGTTCCTCGACCTCGCGCCGCGCCTCGAACAGCACCGCCGCGGCGCCGGCGTCGGTCGGGGCGACCCGGACCGCCAGCGCCGGCAGGTCGTCGAACACGCGGCGGGCCGCCGCCTGCGCCAGGGCGAGCTCGTCGGCACCGGCCTCGGCCAACTGGAGGAGGCCGGGCAGCGCGGTGAAGGCGAACCCCTCCACCACCCGGAGGGCCACCGTGCTCGAGTCTGCCGGGGTCCTGGTCCGGCGCCCGGTTACCGGTGCGTCGCCGCCCCCCAGGGGCAACGCCACCTCGAGGTCGAGGCTGGTCACCTCCTCCACGGTCAGCCGCACCCGGCCGAAGGCCATGGCGGTCCCCGCCCCGGCCGTCGCTTCCCGGACCCGCTCGCCGGCCACCCAGACGCCGTTGCGGGACCCGAGGTCCCGCACCACCACCTGCTCGCCGTCGACGCGGAGCTCGGCGTGGCGGCGGGAGACGGTGGGGTGGTCGACCAGCAGGTCGCAGTCGGCGGTCGAGCCGAGGACGCTCACCCCTGCCGGCAGCACGAGGCTCACCGGCCGGCCGTCCACGGTGCCCGCGAGGCGCAGGGGCATGGGGGAGGCTAGCACGGTGGGGGGGTGGCGCGTCTACCCTCGTCCACAGTGAGGTCCGACCGGGCTCGGCTCGGCGACCCACACCCGGCTCGAGGCGCAGCCGTGGTGGCAGGTCGACCTGGACGCGGTGCGCGACCTCCAGCGGGTGGTGATCTGGAACTGTACCGACTGCTGCTCGGAGCGGCTCGCCGACGCGGTCGTGCTGGTGTCGGAGAGCCCGCTCGCGGGCTCGGAGCTCGCCGCGGCGACGGCCGACGGGCGCACCTGGTCTCGTCGGCTGCCCGGCCGGGCCAACCGCGAGACCGAGGTCCCGGTCGGGCAGCGCGGGCGCTACGTGCGGGTCATGCTCGAGGGTCGCGGCTACCTGTCGCTGGCCGAGGTCGAGGTCCTCGCCACCCCGCCGCTCTGCCCAGTGAGCGTGCTCACCGGCTTGCCCTGCCCCGGCTGCGGCATGGCGCGGGCGGTCGTCGCCCTCGCGCGCGGTGACGTGGCGGCGGCGCTCGCCGAGAACGCCGTCGGCCTGCCCCTCTTTGCCGGCCTGCTCGTCGCCCTGCCGGTGCTCGTCGCCGGGGAGCACCGGCTCCTGCGCTCGCGGTGGCTCGGCCTGGCCGTGGTCGCGGCCTGGCTCGCCTACCACCTCGCCCGCACCGCGTGGTGGGCGGTCGACGGCACGCTGATGAGCGACCACGTCGGCCGCTCGTGGCGGTACTGGCTCTCCGGGCAGCTCGGGCTGCTCGGCCAGGGACGGGGGGCGAGCGGCGGTGAGCGCGGCCCGTCCCGACCCCCCGGATGGCCGCCGGTGCGATGACCCGCTGCGAATGCCCTGGTGGACAGGGCTCTGCCGCGGGTGTCCACGACCTGCCATTGGTGCGACACTGGTCGGCGAGCGACCCGCGGCGCAGGGCGGGGGTGCGTGGGGAGGGTGCCATGCTCGGAACTCTGGTGATCGGGGTGGTCGGGCTGGCGCTGATGGCGCTGCCGGCATTCGGGCAGGACGCCATCTTCGCCGACGGCTTCGAGAGCGGGGACACGTCGCTGTGGTCGGAGACCGTCGGCCTGAGCGTCACCTACGCCATCGGCCACCGCTCCATGACCTGGGTCGACCCGTCGCGCGACGACCGCAGCGTGCCGGCCGAGGTGTACTACCCGGCCTCGGCGGCCGGCGACGACGTGCCGGTGGCGGCCGGCGCCTTCCCGGTGGTGGTGTGCGGCCACGGCTTCTTGCAGGACGCGGGCTCGCCGCGCAACGTCGCCGAGGCGCTGGTGCCGGCCGGCTACCTCGTCGCCCTGCCCGCGACCGAGACCGGCCTGCCCATGGGCCACCTCGACTTCGGGCTCGACCTCGGCTTCGTCGCCCAGTCGCTCGTCGCCGCGGGCGAAGACCCCGGCTCTCCGTTCCACGGCCACGTCGGCGACCGCCTCGCGGCCGCGGGCCACTCGGCCGGCGGTGGCGCCGCCCACCTGGCGGTGACCTCGTTCCCGGGCCTGTTCCAGGCCATCGCCACCATGGCCGCGGCGAAGACCAACCCCGACTCGGTGGTCGCGGCGCAGGGCATGACGATCCCCGCCCTCTACCTGGCCGACGACCGCAACTGCACCCTCCAGGCCGGTGGCGCCCCGGTCGACCACTACGCGGCCGCCGGCTCGAGCTGCAAGGCGCTCCTGACCATCCAGGACGGGACCCACTGCGGCTACGTCTACCCCAACTTCTGGTGCACGACGGTGGACTGCGCGAGCGGAGTCGACGCCGCGCTCCAGCGGCAGATCGTGACCGACTACCTGCGACCGTGGCTCGACTGGGCGCTCGATGGCGACGCCGCCGCCCTGGCCGCGTTCGACGCCCTGGCCTCGGCCGACGTCCGCCTCGCGTCCTACCAGCAGCAGGGCTGCCCGCTGCCGCCCTGACCGGTCTCGGGGGCCGCGGCGTTCGACCGCTCCCGCGACGGTGGGCGGCCAGGCCCCTCACTCGATGAGGATGCGCTCCTGGGCGTCCACGAACAGCACGTCGCGCAGCGTCGGGTGGCGGAGCAGCAGCTCGACCCCCTTGGTCCGCAGGCGGTCCGCGGTGAAGCCGAACACCGCCAGGTCGGCGGTCGCGGAGCGCTCCGCCACCAGCGGCGAGAAGTCGGAGCGGTCCCGGGTGGGGATGATCACCACGTTGCTCTCGGTGATCGGCAGCCGCCCGGTCGAGATCATCTGCCGCAGGCGCTGCCGCTGCTCCTCCACCTGCTGCTCGGGGAACACCGCGAAGATGCGGATCTCGGCCCGCCGCCAGTCGGGGTGGCCGGCGAGGATGTAGGCCAGCAGGATCATCAGGTTGGCGTTGCGGTAGTCGTGCCAGGTGAGCCAGATGTGGATCTCGGCGCGGTTGCCGAAGAAGTGGTCGCCGTGCCGCAGCACCAGCGAGCTCATCCGGTAGTCGGCGGCGAGGTGGCAGCCGTCGGCGATCTCGTCCCGTACCTCGGGCGGGTCGTGGACCGACATCTCGAACAGGACGGAGTTGTTCTCCATCCCCGACACCCCGGGCAGCTGGATGCTCTGCGCCAACGCCGAGCGCATCGACGGCGACACCATGGTGTCGACGTAGACGCCGCGCCCGCGGTGGCTGGCGTCGACCAGCAGCCGCTTGAGGGCGGCGCGCCGCTGGTCGAAGGTCGTGGGGTCGACGTGGCCCCTGATGAAGTGGATGTAGGTCCCGAAGCCGTGGCGGTGGCACAGCCAGGCGAGCAGCTGCAGCGGCGCCGCCCGGTCGAAGGAGCGGGGGGTGACGGTGATGATGCTCGGTCGCCAGTCCGCCTCCAGGTGCTCGGAGCGGCTCTTCTGGAGCGTGATCTGCAGCGTCCGGGTGAGCTGGGTCATCACCCCCCGGGCGATCGACGCCAGGTCGTCCGCCTCGCCCGTGCGGCCGAGCGCGATCGCCCGGTAGATGCCGGTCATCACCAGGATTGCCAGCAGGGCGTAGACCGGGTCCATCTGGAACATGAGCAGGAACGCGGCCGTCGCGCCGAGCAGGGAGACGTACCAGCGCGAGCGGAAGCTGGGGCGGTAGGACGGGCGGGCGGCGAAGTGCTCCAGGAACGAGATCAGGCACAGGGCGCCGTAGGTGACCATGAAGAACATGGAGATGATGCGGGCCACGAAGTCGACGTTGCCCAGGGCGACGAAGGCGACGGCCACGATGGCCGT
The DNA here is from genome assembly GCA_964438135.1 of uncultured Thermoanaerobaculia bacterium. GTDB lineage: Bacteria > Acidobacteriota > Thermoanaerobaculia > Thermoanaerobaculales > Sulfomarinibacteraceae > CAYTJW01. The sequence continues at coordinate 4,240 of CAYTJW010000098.1, read as the reverse complement.
GACCAGGGTGGCGTTGCGGGGCTCGTTGGCGGCGCCGGCGCCCTCGCCGACGAAGCGGTTCGCCGTCTCCAGCGGGACGCACCGGTCCCGCGCCAGGGCCTGCAGCGTCCGCGGCGCGACCAGCATCGAGCCGATCGCCGACGACAGCGTGGCGCAGGCCAGGCCGATGGGGATGATCGGCCCCCACAGCGCGATCCTCGCCATGACCAGCTGGTCGGCGGCGAGCGCCTCGGGCGGCGCCGAGGCGGCCAGCTTCACCACCACGCAGGCGTAGACGACCACGCCGGCGGCGGTCGCGCCCATGACCCCGAGGGGGATCGACCGGCGCGGGTTGGCGAGGTCGCCGGACAGGCCCACCCCCGCGGTCATGCCGGTGAAGGCCGGGAAGCAGATGGCGAAGACGAGCATGAAGGGGTGGGGGCTCGAGACCGTCCGGAACAGGCTGACCTCCCCCGCCGGGTGCCCGGGGAGGGCCTCGCCGGCGAAGAACAGGGCCAGCGCCAGGCCGAGGGTCCCCACCACCACCCACAGCGCCCGCACGCCGAGGTCGGCGCCGCGGGCCAGCATCAGCAGCGCCAGGGCGCCGGTGGCCGGCAGGGACACGTAGCGGACGTCGAACGGCATCAGCGTGACCTGCTCGAACCAGCCCCGCAAGGGGGTGAAGGCCTCGGCGAAGGCGATCATGTAGAACGCTACCGAGATCGCCTGCGAGAAGTACAGCGCCACGCCGATGGCGCCGCCGATGGAGGTGCCGAACGAGCGGGAGATGACGAAGTACTCGCCGCCCCCCTCGACGCGGCGGTTGGTGGCGATCTCGGACAGGGCCAGGGCGGTGGGGACGGTCACCAGGTGGCCGAGGATGATGATCATGAGGGCGCCGGCCAGGCCGTGGTGGCCCACCGCGTAGCCGAAGCGCAGGAACATGACGGCGCCGAGGATGGTGCTGATCGACGCCAGGAACACCGGCGCGGTGCCGAAGCCGTGGCCCCGCGGCAGGCCGCCGCCGTCGCTGACGGCGTGGCTCGGGCCCGGCGCCCGATGGGAGGCGGCGTCAGCGCTCATCTGGTGATCGTACCTCGAAACCCGGCCAGGTGGTGCGCGCGGCACCGGTGGTAGTCCCGCGCTGCCGCGCGCCGGAGGGGCCGCGGCGGGCCGGCCAGCCCCGGCCCGCTACTGCCAGTCGCCGAAGACCTGAAAGGCGGCCCAGTGGAACGGGGCGCGACCGGCGACGACGGGCTCGCCAGCGGCGGCCGGCGGCGCGGGGCGATCCTGTCGCACGGCGAGCTGCGCCGCGCGCAGCGCCTCGGCCGTGCTCTCGCCCGCCCGCCGGTGGCGGTAGAAGGCGCGCATGAGCTCGGCCGTCGACTCGTCCGCCACCTCCCACAGCGAGGCGACCACCGAGCGCGCGCCGGCGTGGTGGAAGGAGCGCGTCAGGCCGACGATGCCCTCGCCGGGCACCTCCTCGCCGAGGCCCGTCGCGCAGCCCGACAGGGTGACGAGGTCGGCGTCCAGCCGCACCTGCTCCAGCACCTCCCAGGCCTGCAGCAGCCCGTTCTCCATGCCCGGCCGCCACGCCTCGGGCACGGACAGGACCAGGGCGGACTCGAGCGGGAAACGCTCGTCGACGGCCCCGTGGCAGGCGAGGTGGAGCACGGACGTGGCGGGGTCGAGCGACTTGGCCCGCTCCTCGGTGGCCGCCTCGCCCAGCACCGTCTCGGCCGCCGCGCCGAAGAGCCGTTTGATGTCCTCGACCTCCGTGCGGCTGCCGGGCAGGGCGACCAGCTCGCGGCCGCCGCGCACCAGACCGGTCAGCTCGGGCAGGTGGCCGACCCCGGCGACGGGGTAGGCCGGGTCGCCGAACGCCACCACGCGTTGCTCGCCGCGCGGGTGGCGGCGCCGCCGCAGCTCGGCGTAGGCGGTGACCGAGGCGGCGACGCTGAGGGGCTTGGCGTCCACCAGCAGCTCGTCGCCACGGGCAGCCGGCGCCGGCAGCAGGGCGAACGGGAGGATGTGGAGGGCGCCGTCCGGCACGACCAGGAGACGCTGGGCGCGGCCGACGGCATCCGCGGCGGGCTCGAGCAGCAGCCGACCCAGGTGAGCCGACTCGCGGCGCAGCTCCGCCTCCGCCGCCGGGCGCTCGGCCTGGACGAGTCGCCGCAGGCGACGCACGGCCCGGCTCAGCTCCTCCGCCGTGACCTCGAGCGGGTGGATGGACAGGCCGGTGGGCCACGGACCGACCGTGAGCAGGAAGCTCCGATCGCTGCCGACGGAGTAGGCGAGCAGGGCCGTGCCGGGGTCGAGCGCGCGGCGCGCCGCCGCCAGGGTCAACGGTTCGGGCGCGGTCAGAGCGGCCAGCCGCGGCGAGGCCAGGCGAACCCGGTCGCGGACGTTCGCCCGGCTCTGGCGGACCTCTGCGAGCTCCTCGAGCACCCGCTCCCGGTCGGCGGTCGGGCTGGCCAGCTCGCCCTGCAGCCGTTCGTAGGCCAGCTCGACCCGGCGCCGCTCGCGGTCGAGCTCCGCGGGGAGGTCGCGGGCGAAGGAGAGGTCGCGCGACGCCAGCATGGCCAGGAACGACCTGGCGCGCGATCGCTCCAGGGCGTGGAAGGCCTCCTCGTCGCGGCCGAGCTCGACCAGCAACGAGACCAGCTCGCGGTAGAGCTCGGCGAACTGCGCGCGGAAGGACTGCTGCTCCTCGGGGCTGCCGCCCACCATTCGCCCCTGGTCCTCCAGGGTGCGAACCGCCCGCTCGAGGGAGGCCAGCGCCGCCTCGGGTCGTCCCGCGGCTCGCTGGGTGCGGCCGAGCTCGTGGAGGGCCTTCATCACCAGGTAGCTGCCCGGGGCGAGCCGCTCGCGGATGGCGAGGGCGCGTGCGGCCATCGGCTCCGCCTCGGCGGGGCGCCCCTCGACCCTGGTCAGCGCGGCCAGCTCCTGCAGGCACCGGGCGACCACGAGGCTGTCCGGGGCCACGCGCTCGCTGATGCCCAGGCTGCGCCGGTAGAGCGCCTCCGCCTCGGCGGTGCGCCCGCGCCCGGCGGTGATCATGGCCAGGCGGAAGAGGGCCGTGGCCACGCCGTCGCCCTCCGGCGCGGCCTTCTGGTACAGCTCGAGCTCGCGGCGCGCCAGACCCTCGGCCCGCTCCAGCTCACCCTTCTCGGCGGCGACCGCGGCCAGACCGTCGAGGGTCATGGCGACGTCTGCCCCCTCCGGCGCATCGCGTTGGCGGATCGCCAGGGCCCGCTCGAGGTTCTCCTCAGCCCGGTCGAGAGCTCCGCGCAGCTCGTACAGCCCGGCCAGGTTGTGCAGGGCGTAGGCGACCTCGAGGCTGCCGGGGGCGAGGCGCTCGCGGATCGCGAGGGAGCCGAGGTAGGAGGCCTCGGCCGAGGCGATGTCCCCCCGTGCGTCGGCCACCACGCCGAGGGCCTCCAGGGTCATGGCCATGCTGAGGCTGTCCGGGGCGACCCGGCGCTTGATCGCCGTCGCGAGGGCGAAGAGCCGCTCGGCCTCGACCAGGTCGCCGGAGCGCCACGCCAGCTTGCCGAGGTTGTGCAGGCTCGCCGCCACGTCGGCCGACCCTGGCGCGAGCTGCTCGCGGATGGCCAGCGCCTGGGCGTGGGCCTCGTGGGCGCGGTCGAGGTCGCCCCGGCGATGGGTGATGTTGCCGAGCAGGTTCAGGCTCGAGGCCACCGCCAGGCTGCCCGGGTCGAGCCGGTCCCGGATCGCCTTGGCGGCGAGGGTCAGCCTCTGCGCCAGCTCGAGCTGCTGCCGCTCGGCCGCCATGGTGCCCCGGTTGTGGAGCGCGTCGGCCAGGGCCAGGCTGCCGGGGGCGCGCCGGGCGCGGACGGCGAGGGCCTCGCGGAAGTGGCTCTCGGCCCGGTCGAGGTCCCGCCGGGCCCACGCCGCCACGCCCCCGTCCATCCGGGCCCGCGCGGTCAGCAGCCCGTCTGGCTCGGCCGTGGCGAGGATCGTGAGCGCCTCGTCCAGCAGGCTGCAGGCGCGCCCGCTCGTGCCCGCGTCCCGCAGGATCCCGGCCCCGGCGATGAGGACCGCCGCCCGGGCCCTCCACTCCTCCCCCGCGACCAGCACCCCGGCCTCCTCGACCAGGGCTGCGGTCTGGTCCGCGGCCCCCGCGGCGAGCAGCTCGCGGGCGCCGGTCTGGAGGAGCCATGCCGCCCGTCGGCGGTCCCCGGCGGCTGCTGCTCGCTCCGCCAGCCCGCGCCAGTGCCGTGCCGCCTGCTCCCCG
>CAYTJW010000097.1:0-11798 GCA_964438135.1 uncultured Thermoanaerobaculia bacterium | reverse complement strand
TCGGGCGGGCCGATCTCGGCCGGCGTCGCGGCCGGCACCGCCGGGGTCGGCGTCGCGCCGCGCAGCGCCTCGACGTGCCGCCGCAGCTCGTCGTACGACGCCGGCCGCTGGGCCGGCTCCTTGCGGGTCATCCGCTCGACCAGCGCCTCGAGCTCGGCCGGGGCGTCGGGCCTGAGCGAGCGCAGCGACGGCAGCGGCTGGTGGAGGTGTTGGTCGACCACGGCGAGCGGGGTCGAGCCACGGAACGGCCGCTCGCCGGTGAGCATCTCGTACAGCACGATGCCGAGGGAGTACACGTCGGACCGCAGGTCCACCCGCTCGCCCCGCGCCTGCTCGGGCGAGGTGTAGGCCGGGGTGCCGACCACGCAGCCGCTGCCGGTCAGGGTGTCGTCGCCGTCCCGGCTCGGCGGCCGGGCGAGGCCGAAGTCGGCCAGCCGGGCGTGGCCCTTCGAGTCGAGCAGGATGTTGCCGGGCTTGACGTCGCGGTGGACGATCCCCTGCTCGGCCGCCGCGGCCAGCGCCTCGACGGACTCGGCGAGGAGGCGGAGGGCCTCGCCCACCGCGAGCCGCCCCTCCCGCCGCAGGCGCTCGGCCAGGCTCTCGCCCTCGACGTACTGCATCACCAGGTAGGGCCGACCGCCGGCCTCGCCGCAGGCGTGCACCTGGACCACGTGCGGGTGCTCCACCGCGGCCATGGCGCGGGCCTCGCGCAGGAAGCGGGCGCGCGCCTCCTCGCCTGCCGCCAGCCGCTCCGAGATCAGCTTGACCGCCACCCGGCGGCCGAGCGCCTCGTCCCGGGCCAGGTAGACCTCGCCCATGCCGCCCCGGCCGAGAAGGCGCAGCACCTCGAAGCCGGGGATGCGGACCGTGGCGCCGAGGGCGGCGGTGAGCCCCTCGCCGCACCAGGGGCAGTCGCCCGCACCTTCGGGCAGCGGCTTCCCGCAGCATCCGCAGGTTGGAGTCTCGGCCACGCCCGACCATTGTATCGCCGGTCCGGGGCCTTTCGCCGCCGCCGCTTGCGCGACCCGGCCCCCGGCAGGCGAGCCCCCCTACGTGGCGATCTCGTACTGCTCCTGGTGGACGAGCGGGTTCTCGCGCAGGATGATCTGCATCGCGAGCACGTCCTCGAGCTCGCGCAGCAGGTCGCGGAACGGGCCCTGCAGGTAGTGGGACACCTCGGGGTGGACCACCAGCGAGACCTGCTCGGCGTGCTCGGCGGCGGAGAGGGCGAGCAGCGCCCGCCGGATCTCGAGGCAGATCGTGGGCAGCGACTTGATCCGTCCCGAGCCGTGGCAGTACGGGCACTCCCGGCTGAGGGTGCGGTCGAGGCTGGGGCGGGCCCGCTTGCGGGTCAGCTGGACCAGGCCGATGTCGCTCATCGGCAGGAGCTGGGTGCGGGCCGGGTCCACCTTCAGCTCCTCGGCCAGGGCGTCGTAGACGGCACGGCGGTGGGCGTGGTCCTCCATGTCGATGAAGTCGACGACGACGATGCCGCCCAGGTCGCGCAGGCGGAGCTGGCGGGCGATCTCGCGCACCGCCTCCAGGTTGGAGCGGAAGACGGTGTCCTCGAGCGAGGTGGTGCCGACGAACTTGCCGGTGTTGACGTCGATCGCCACCAGCGCCTCGGTCTGGTTCACCACCAGGTAGCCGCCCGACTTGAGCCAGACCTTGGGGCGCATCGCCTTCTCGAGCTCGCGGTCGATGCCGAACTCGGCCAGGAGGTCGGTGGCGCCGCGGAACAGCTTCACCCTCGGCACCAGCCGGGGGTCGCCCTGCTCGAGGAACTCGAGGATCTCCCGGTAGCTCTCCTCGTCGTCGACCCAGGCCTCCTGGATGGCGTCGGTGAACATGTCGCGGACGGCGCGGAGCAGCGGCGACAGGTCGTGGTGGACGAGCGCCGGCGGTCGGGTCCGCTCGCAGATCGCGTGCAGGCGCTGCCAGAGGTTGAGGAGGTAGGTGCGGTCGGCGGCCAGCTCGGCCTCGCCCTGGTTCTCGCCGGCGGTGCGGACGATCCACCCGCCCGGGGTCGCGAACCGCTCCACGATCTCCTTCAGCCGCTGCCGCTCGTCCGGGTCGGTGATGCGCCGGGACACGCCGTGCTGCTGCATGGTGGGCAGGTAGACCAGGAAGCGGCCGGGCAGAGTGATGTGGGTGGTGAGCCGGGCGCCCTTGCCGCCGAGCGGGTCCTTGATGACCTGGACCAGGACCTCCTGACCCTGGCGCAGCAGGTCGCTGATGGCGGTCGTGGTCGGCACCGGCCCGTGCGCCTCGACGTCCTGGCCGTGGTCGGGGAACAGGTCGCTGAAGTCCTCCAGGATGCCGCCCGCCTCGCGCACGTAGAGGAAGGCGTCCCGGCCGAGGCCGATGTCGACGAACGCCGCCTGCATGCCCGGCAGGACGCGGGTCACCCGACCCTTGTAGAGGTTGCCGACCAGCGAGGTGGCGCGGTGCCGCTCGGCCCGGTACGACACCAGGCGGCTGTTCTCGCGCAGCGCGACGCGGGTCTCGAAGGGGTTGACGGACAGGAACAGCACCGAGCTCGTCACTGGTTCACCAACCGATGTCGCCAGACGGACTGCACCACCCCGAGGGCGGTGCAGGTGGCGAGCAGGGAGGAGCCGCCGTAGCCGAACAGCGGCAGGGGGATGCCGGTGGTGGGCAGCCAACCGACGACCATGCCGAGGTTGACCACGACCTGGAACGCCAGCCACGAGCCGACCAGGGTCGAGACGATGAGGCCGTGCTTGCTGCTGGTGGAGGCGGCGACGACGGAGATGCGGAACAGCAGCAGACCGTAGGCGGCCAGCAGCGCCGACGAGCCGACGAAGCCGGTCGCCTCGGCCCAGACGGCGAAGGCGAAGTCGGTGTGCTGGGCCGGCAGGAAGCGCAGCTGGGACTGACTGCCGCCGCCGATCCCCTGGCCGGTGAGCCGGCCGGAGCCGATGGCGATCTTGGACTGCCGCACCTGGTACCCCGCGCCGTAGGGGTCGCGCTCCGGGTCGAGCACGGTCAGGACGCGCTCCCGCTGGTACGGCTTGAGGGCGACCTGCCAGGCGACCGCGACCGCGACCAGGCCGAGGGCGGCGATGGCCAGCCACGTGCGCCACGGCACGCCGCCGAGCCAGAGCGCCGCGGCCAGCACCGGGGCGTAGGTGGCGGCGACCCCGAGGTCGGGCTCGAGCAGGACGAGCCCCACCGGGGCGGCCACCATCAGCGCCACCACCACGCCCTCGGCCGGGCTCAGGGAGCGGTGGCTGCGCCGGTCGAGCCAGACGGCCACGAGCAGGATGGTGGCCAGCCGGGCGAACTCGCTCGGCTGCAGGGAGAGCGGCCCGAGCGCGAACCAGGCCCGGGTGCCCGCCCGCTCCTGGCCGAGGACCAGCACCGCCAGCAGGGCGACCAGGGCGGCGCCGTACGCGGCCGGGGCGAGGCGCTCGAACACCGTCGCGTGCAGGCGCGACACCAGCCAGATCAGGACCAGGCCCGCCACGCCCCACACCAGCTGGCGGAGGAACGGCTGCTGGCCGACGACCCGCGCCGCCGCGTGCAGCGTGACCAGCGACGCGCCGATGATCGCGGTCACCGCCAGCACCATCCAGGCGTCGATGCGATGCTCCACGCCGGCATTGTAGTGGAGACCGGCTAGTCGCCGACCTCGGGCTCGGCGGGCGGGACCGGCCCCGCCGCGCCGGCGACCGCTGCCCCCGCCTCGTCGCCGCCGAGAGCGGCGCGCAGGATCCGCTCCGCCACCGGGGCCGCCACGCTGCCGCCGCCGCCGCCGTGCTCGACCAGCACCGCCACCACCAGCTCCGGGGCGGCGGCGGGGGCGTAGCCGACGAACCAGGCGTGGTGACGCAGGTGGAGGGGCAGGTCCTCCACCTTCACCCCCTCCTGCAGGCGGGCGACCTGCGCCGTGCCGGTCTTGCCGGCGGCGGGGAGGCCGGCGAGCCGGCGCGCGGTGCCCTCGCCGCCGTGGACCACGTCCCACAGGGCGGCGGCCACCAGGTCGAGGTGGGCCGGGTCGATGTCGAGCCGGCGGCGAGCCGGCTCCTCCGGCCCCACCACGACCCGCGGCGTGACCAGGACCGCGCGGTTGGCGATCGCCCCGAAGGCGCGCGCCAGCTGCATCGTCGTGGCCAGGATCGGGCCCTGGCCGATCGAGACCGACACGGCGTCGCCGGCGTACCAGGGCTGGCGGCGGACGCGCAGGCTCCACTCGGGCGTGCCGACCAGGCCCGGGTTCTCGGCGGCGAAGCCGAGCCCGCTCACCTGGCCGAAGCCGAAGGCCCCGAGCCAGCGGGCGATGCGGTCGATGCCGAGGCGTTGCCCGAGGAGGTAGTAGTAGGTGTCGCAGGACACCTCGAGGCTGCGCCGCAGGGCGACGCCGCCGTGACCTCCCTTCCGCCAGCAGCGGAACGGGTGGCCGTAGAGGGTGACGCTGCCCGAGCAGCTCACCCCCCACTCCGGGGTGACCACCCCCTCGCTGAGGGCCCCCAGGGAGAGGAAGGGCTTGATGGTCGAGCCGGGCGGGTAGGCCCCCTGCAGGCAGCGGTTCTGCAGGGGGTGACCCGGGTCGTTGCGCAGCGCCTCCCACTCCCGGCGACCGAGCCGGGCGGAGAACAGGTTGGGGTCGAACGAGGGTGCCGAGTACAGGACCCGGACCGCCCCGGTCGAGGGCTCCAGCGCCACCACCGCCCCGGCGTTGCTGCCGAGGGCATCGGCGGCGACCTGCTGCAACCCGGCGTCCAGGGTCACGGTCAGGTCCCGGCCGGCCCGCGACGAGGTCTCGCGGACCACCCCCAGCTGCTGGCCGACGGCGTCGACGACCACCCATCGCTCGCCATCCCGGCCGGCGAGCGCGGCGTTCCACTGCTCCTCGACGCCGTTGGCCCCGACCATGGCGCTGCGGCCGAGGTTCGGGGTGCGCTCGAGCTCCTCGCGGCTGACCATGCGCAGGTGACCGACGGCGTGCGCCGCCAGCGGCCCGAGCGGGTAGGTGCGCCGGAAGCCGCTCACCACCGTCAGCTCGGGCAGCTCGCTCTGGTGGACGCGAACGCGCGCGACCTGCTCCCACGACAGGTCCTCGTCGAGCAGGATCGACGCGGCCTGCGCCGAGCCGGGCGCCACGAGCCGCTGGTGGAGGGCCGCGGCGCGGTCGACCCCCAGCCGGGCGAGGAACAGGATGGTCCGGTCGAGGTCGCGCGCGTCGGCCGGGAACAGCAACAGCTGCCAGCTGGCCTGGTTGTCGGCCAGGACCTGGCCGTGGCAGTCGTAGACGCGGCCGCGGAAGCAGGGCAGGGGCACCAGGCGCAGGCGGTTGTTCTCGGCCAGGGAGTGCCAGGTGGCGCCGTCCACGAGCTGCAGCTGGGCCAGCCGCAGGTGCAGGGCGCCGAGGGCCAGCAGCACGGCCAGCAGCAGCAGGGCCGCGCGCAGGCGCTGGGGGCCGAGGTCCTCGCGGATCTCCATCGTCAGCGCAGCCGGCTCGCCCGGTGACGGCGCCAGCGGCCGGGCAGGTCGAGGCTCAGCCCCCAGCCGACCGCGCCGCACCAGAGGCCGGTGAAGGCGGTGGCGCGCAGCAGGTGGCCGACGCTGAACGGGTGGAAGTCGCCGAGCGGCAGCTCCACCAGGGACCGCACGCCCACGACCAGGATCGCGCCCAGGGCCCCGAGCAGGACCCAGACGCCGGGCGAGCGGTCGGCGAGCAGGTTGCCGGTCGCGCGCACCGCCAGGCCGGCGGCGCTCCAGGCGATGGCGCCGGGCCCGATCAGCGGCTCCAGGACCACGTCCCAGGCCAGCCCCAGCCACAGGCCGGGCAGCAGCTGCCGGTGCTCGCTGTCGGCCAGGGCCGGGCCGATCAGCCAGATCGCGGGCAGGAGCGGTTCGGCCAGCCACGGCGGCAGCCCGGGCGAGCCGAGCAGGCGTTGCGCCAGGAGGGTGAGGAGGATGAGGGCGAGGCGGGTCACGGCGGCGGCTCCATCGCCGCGGTCGGCGCCCACGGCGGCAGCAGCACGGCGACGCGTGCGGTGGTGAGCTCGGCGGTGGGCCGGGCCATGACCTCCAGGAAAGGCTCCTCGCTCTCCCGGACGGCGGACACGACGGCGACCGGAATCCCGGGCGGGTAGATGCCGTCGGCGCTCGAGGTCACGAGCAGGTCGCCCCGCACCAGCGCGTCGTTGCGGGGGACGAACTCCACCGCCAGGGTGTCGCCGCCGGTGCCGGTGACCAGACCGCGCACCTGGCCGTCCTCGGTCCGCACCGCCACTGCCGAGGCGGGGTGGGTGATCAGCTCGAGCCAGCAGGCGTGGCGACCGAGCCGCACCACCCGGCCGGCGAGACCGCCGACCGCGATCGCGGCCGTGTCGTGGCGGACGCCGTCGGCGCTGCCGGCCTCGAGCTGCATGCGGCCGAGCACCGGGTTGCGGAACGAGCACCGCACCACGAGCGCACCGCCGGCCAGGCTCGCGGTCGACTGCTGGAGCCGGACCGCCTCTCGCTGCGCCCGCAGGTCCTCGGCGAGGAGCAGGTTGTGCTCCTCGGCCGCCTCCAGCTGCAGGCGCAGCCCCAGGTGCGACCCGACCAGGTGGCGGGTGATGCCGGTGCCGTCGGCGATGACCGAGCCCACGTCCCCGGCCCAGCGGCCGGCCACGACCCAGGGGTGGGAGGCGGTCTCGAGCCAGCCGCGGAGCACCGAGTCGCCGCTGGAGCGTCGGGCCTGGGCAGCCGCCAGCAGCTCGAGCACAGCCCACACCAGGAGGACGCGAAGGACGGGGACCCGCCGCTCTGTCACCGCTGCACCGCCGGCGGCCCTCTCGGCTGGGCCACCCCGGAGTGCGGCCATGATATCTCACGGGGCCCGGCGCGCCAGGTCCGCCGCCGGCGGCGGGGCAGGGAGGCGGGACCGGCTCAGGCGATCGCGATCTTGCGCAGCAGGTCGATGTTGGTCAGCATCATGCCGGTGCCGCGCACCACCGCCGAGACCGGGTCCTCGCAGTGCGCGACCGGCAAACCGGTCTCCTCGCGCAGGCGCTTGTCGAGGTTCTTGAGCAGGCAGCCACCGCCGGCGAGAATGATCCCCTTGTCCATGATGTCGGCCGACAGCTCGGGCGGCGTCCGCTCGAGCGCGTTGCGGACCGCGTCGACGATGGTGGCGACGATCTCGGTCAGCGCCTCGCGGATCTCCTCGTCGGTCACGACCAGGTTCTTCGGCACGCCCTCGACCAGGTCGCGTCCCTTGACCTCCATCGTCAGGGGCTCGTCGAGCGGGTAGGCGGAGCCGATCTGGATCTTGATCTGCTCGGAGGTCCGCTCGCCCAGGAGGAGGTTGTACTTCTTCTTCAGGTACTGGATGATCGCCTCGTCCATCTCGTTGCCGGCGACGCGCACGGACCGGGAGTAGACCACGCCGGCGAGGGAGATCACGGCGACGTCGGTGGTCCCACCGCCGATGTCGACGATCATGTTGCCGGACGGCTCGGTGATCGGCAGGCCGGCGCCGATGGCGGCGGCCATGGCCTGCTCGATCAGGTAGACCTCGCTCGCCCCCGCCTTGAGCGCGGTGTCCTTGACCGCCCGTTTCTCGACCTGGGTGATCTCCGACGGCACCGAGATGACGATCCGCGGGCGCACCAGGAAGGAGCGCCCGTGGGCCTTGCGGATGAAGTGCTCGAGCATCTTCTCGGTCACCTCGAAGTCGGCGATGACCCCGTCCTTCATCGGTCGGATGGCCTGGATCGAGGCCGGCGTCTTGCCGAGCATCTCCTTGGCCTTGGTGCCGACCGCCTCGACCCGGTTGGTGACCCGGTTGACGGCCACGATCGACGGCTCGACGACGGTGATGCCCCGCCCGCGCACGTAGACCAGGGTGCTGGCGGTGCCGAGGTCGATCGCCAAATCGGAGGAGAAGAACCCGAGCAGGCTCGGGACGCGCATCAGAAGCCCTCCACGAATACCTTCTTGATCTGCTCGGTCCGGTTGCCGGCCGGGTCGGTGGCCACCACCGCCACGTCGTTCACGCCGACCTGCGTGGCCTCCATGGTCTTGCGGAAACGGCCATCCCGGTCGACGCCCACCTCCTCGCCGTTGATGGTGATGGTGGCCCCCACCTCGGTCTGGCCCTCGATGATGAAGACCTGCCCGTGCTGCACGGCCTTGAGCTCGAGGGTAGGCGGGGTCCGGTCTTCGGGCAGCTGCTGGCTGCGGGAGCGGTAGACCTGGAAGCGTCGCACCTGGCTCCACTCCGAGCGCAGCGAGGCTCCCGCCACGGTGGCCAGGCGCCAGTAGTACGTGCCCGCCGCCACCGCCTTGAGGCGGGCGCTGTCCCGGCTCAGCGTCGCCGCGTCGACGTCGACCTGGCCGTCGAGGAAGTGCGGCGAGCGGCTGACCTGCAGGTGGACCGTCTGGCCCTCCGCCGCCTTGCGCCAGCGCAGGTTGATCACCGGGTTGCCGTGGAGCTCGAAGCCGGCGTTGTTGAGGGGCTCGAGCGGCAGCGGCGGGTTGGGCAGGTGGCGCTTCTCGGTGAAGCGGCCGTCGGCCTGGGTGGCGACCTGCTCCCGCGATCCGACGGTCACCACCTGCCCGGCCGCGTTGCGGACCCGGGCGGAGCCGGCGAGCGCGGCGACGGTGGTCTGCCTCGAGCCCTCCGGGACGTCGACCGCCACCCGGCTGTCGCGCTGGATCAGGGTCTCGGAGGACTCGGTGGTGACCGTCGAGCCGCTGTCGGAGGTGTGGACGTTGATCTGGCCGGCGATCATCTTGACCGTGCTCGAAGAGTCGGCCGAGCCCTGGTGGTGGATCTCCAGCAGCGAGTTGGGGGCCACACGGTACAGGCTGCCGTCGGCGAACAGGATCTCGGCCGACCCGTCGCGGCCGGTCTTGACGAAGTCGCCGTTGAAGACGGGCATGCGCTGGCTGGCGTCGACCCAGTCCGGCTTGCCGGCGCGCTGCACCGAGACCCGGCCGTTGAGGCTGAAGAACTGCCCGACCCCGACCGCGACGTGGCTGCCGGCGCCGAGCAGGGCCTCGAAGCGGGAGCGGGCCCCCTGGGCATGGTCGATGGCCTGGTCGAAGAGGTTGCCGGCATAGGCCGCTCGGGCCGACTCGAGCTGGGCCTCTGCCTGCTGCAGCTCGCCCTTCCAGGCTTCGGGCACGGTCGCCGCCATCGCCTTCTCGTGCACCGCCTCGGCGCTCTCGAGGGCGCGCCGGGCGCGCACGTTGGGCGGTTCGTGGAGGCGGAGGTAGGCGAACAGCACCACCGCCGCGGCGACGACACCGGTGACGCCGATCGCCACCAGCTTGCGCACGGTGACGACGCGCACGATGACCCAGTCAACCTCGATGCCACGAGGCACGGCCGTCTCGCCTCCAGGAGGCCACGCTAACACGCTCACCCGCAGGGGGCAAGGTTGCGCGCGGTCCTCGGGTCGGCTACACTCCCCCGTCCCGGAGCTGTCCGGTGGAGGCGGTCGATGGCGCTGAAGTGGCTGCGTGACCGGTTCAAGCACCTCAAGATCATCCTCTGGGCGGTCATCGCCGTCTTCGTCCTGCTGGTCTTCGTCGACTGGGGCACGGGGCGGCGGTCCCAGTCGGTCGGCGGGGACGTCGCCGTCCGCATCGACGACCGGGTCATCAGCCAGCAGGAGTTCCTCGCCGAGCTGCGCAACACGGACCGGCAGATGCGCGAGGTCTACCGGGACCAGTGGGACCAGATCAGCGGCCAGCTCAACCTCGCCAGCCAGACGGCCCAGCGCTTCATCCAGCGGGAGCTGATGGTGCAGGAGGCGAGGAAGCTCGGGCTGTCGGTCTCGGACCGCGAGCTCCAGGAGGAGATCGTCGCCATGCCCCTCTTCCAGAGCCAGGGGGGAGGGTTCGTCGGCGCCGAGACCTACCGCCGCATCGTCCGCGGGGTGATGCAGACGACCGCCGAGGGATTCGAGGCCAAGCTCCGCGAGGACCTGCTGATCCGCAAGCTCAACGCCGCCCTGGCCAGCTCCGCCTGGGTCAGCGACGTGGAGGTGGAGGAGGCGATCCGGCGCGAGCGGGAGGCGGCCGACCTGGCCGCCATCCTGGTTCGCTACGAGGGCTTCCTCAACCAGGTGACCGCAGACGACGCCGCCATCCAGGCCCACTACCAGCAGCACAGCGACCGCTACACGCGCGACGAGCAGCGGGTGCTGCGCTACATCGCCGTGGAGACCGGCCGCCTGCGCCGGACCCTGCCGGTCGAGGACGCCGAGATCGAGGCGTACTACGGCCAGCACCAGCAGGAGTTCGTCGCCGGCGAGGAGGCGCGGGCGCGCCACGTCCTGGTGCAGCTCGGCCCCGATGCCGGCGCCGCGGACGGCGCGGCGGCAGAGCTCAAGGCGCAGCAGGTGGCGGCTCAGGCCCGCGCCGGCGCGGACTTCGCCGCCCTGGCCGCGGCCACCTCGGACGACCCCGGCAGCAAGGAGCGGGGCGGCGACCTCGGCTGGTTCGGCCGGGGCCGCATGGTGAAGGAGTTCGAGGACGCGGTCTTCGGCGCCCAGCCCGGCGCGATCGTCGGCCCGGTCAAGAGCCAGTTCGGGTACCACGTCATCAAGGTCGAGGAGATCCGCCAGTCGCACCAGCAGACGCTGGACGAGGTCAGGGACCGGGTGCGCGCGAAGGTCGTGGAGGGTCGCGCCGCGGCCGAGGCCGAGCTGCGGGCCGCGGCCCTCGCCGACCGGCTCCGGGCCGAGCGGCCGGACAGTGACGAGGCGTGGCAGAAGCTGGCCGACGCGGACCAGGCGACGGTGCTCAACGTCAGCCCGCCGTTTGCGAGCGGCGCCACCATTCCCGGCATCGGCGAGGACCCCGAGCTCAGTGCCGAGGTCTTCGCCGCGGCGGTCGGCGACGTGGGCGGACCGCGAGCCGTCCCCCGGGGCTGGATCGTGTGGCAGCTCAAGGAGGTCCGCGTCGCTGGCGTGCCCGCGCTCGAGGAGGTCAAGGCCCAGGTCGAGCAGGAGGTGCGGCGCGAGCGGGCGGTCGAGATGGCGATGTCGGTGGCCCAGGGGGTGGCGGCGCGGTGGCGCGGCGGCGACGACCCGAACCGCCTGGCCGAGGAGCTGAAGGGCACCGTCCAGCAGGTCACCGACCACCGGCGCGGGACCGTGATCGCCGGCATCGGCCTGGCGCCGAGCCTGGACCGGGAGATCTTCGCGGCCACCGCGACCCAGGTCGTGGGGCCGGTGCGCCTGGCCGACCGCGGCGCGGTGGTCGCCCGGGTCGACCGCGTCTCTCTGGTCGACGCGACGCAGCTCGCGGCCGAGCGGGACAGCTACCGCAAGCGGATCGAGTCGCAGCGCGCCAGCCAGCTGCTCGAGGCGATGCTCAACGAGCGCCGCAAGGCCGCCGTGGTGACGGTCGACAACGAGCTGCTGGAGCGCTTCGCGCCGCGACCCCGGGGCTAGGGCGCGTGATCGGCCGCCTCGAGGGACGGCTGCACCAGGTCAGGCCGGGCGAGGTGGTGGTCGAGGCTGGGGGCGTCGGCTACCTGGTCACGACCAGCCTGCGCTCCTACCAGGTGCTGTCGCGGGCGGAGCGGGCCACCCTGTGGGTCCACACCCTGGTGCGGGCCGACGCCATCGTCCTGTTCGGCTTCCTCGAGCGGGCCGAGATGGAGGCCTTCCAGCGGCTCATCGCCATCTCGGGAGTCGGCCCGCGCACGGCCCTGGCCGTGCTGTCGTCGATGACGCCGCTGGAGCTGGCCGAGGCGGTGGAGGCCGGTGACGCGGCCCGGCTGCAACGCACCCCCGGCGTCGGCCGCAAGACCGCCGACCGGATCC